>NZ_BAAGAB020000010.1:0-59631 GCF_047159895.1 Lysobacter xanthus | reverse complement strand
GTCATATGGGCGCCGAAACGGCCCGTTTCCACCACCCCGTGGGCCGACACACGCAGACGCTCGTGGAGCTCGAACTCCAGTACCGCGCCGACGGCACGCCGACGCGCATCGTGCCCACCGCGCGCGCGACGCGCCTGACCATGGACCGCGAAGGCATCCGCCGCCTCGCCGCCGAGACGCTCGGCCTGCCGACGTCGCCCTACCGCTTCGTCGACACCCATGAGGAATACCGCGAGGCGATCACGGCCGTGGGGCTGCCGTGCGTGGTCAAGCCGGTGATGTCGTCGTCGGGGAAGGGCCAGTCGACGGTACGTGCACCGGGCGAGGTCGACGCCGCGTGGGCCTACGCGCAGACCGGCGGCCGCGCCGGCGCCGGCCGCGTCATCGTCGAGGGGTTCGTCGACTTCGACTACGAGATCACCCTGCTGACCGTGCGCCACGCCGGCGGCACGACGTTCTGTGCGCCGGTCGGGCACCTGCAGCGCGACGGCGACTACCGCGAGAGCTGGATGCCGCAGCCGATGAGCACGCGCGCGCTCGCCGCGGCGCAGCGCGTGGCGCGCACGATCACCGAGGAGCTCGGCGGCTGGGGTGTATTCGGTGTCGAGTTGTTCGTGCGCGGCGACGAGGTCTGGTTCAGTGAGGTGTCGCCGCGTCCGCACGACACCGGGCTGGTGACGCTGGTCTCGCAGGACCTCTCCGAGTTCGCGCTGCATGCGCGCGCGATCCTCGGTCTGCCGATTCCCGCGATCCGCGAGTACGGGCCGGCCGCCTCGTGCGCGGTGCTGGCCGAGGGCCATGGCACGCCCGTGTTCTCGAACCTCGGCGAGGCCCTGTCGCGGCCGGATACGCACCTGCGCCTGTTCGGCAAGCCGCGGGTGGAGGGCCATCGCCGCGTGGCCGTCACGCTCGCGCTCGGCGCCGACGTCGAGGATGCGCGCGAGCACGCGCGGCAGGCCGCGGCCGCGCTCGCCATCGAATTGAAGTGAGGATGCCCGCATGACCGAGCAGACCAGCGGCTACGCCGTGTTCCTTTATGACCAGGCGCTCGAAGCGCTCGGCGAGCCCATCAAGCCCTACGTGCAGCAGGGCACGCAGGGCGCCTACGTGCCCTGCCACGAGGTCGACACCGGCGGTGCCTTCGTCGAACTCACCGTGCGCGGGCGCACCGATGGCGGGGCCCCGGCGGAAATCGAACTGATGATCCCGCAGCAGATGGTGCGGATGATCGTCTCGACGCACAGCGACGCGGCCTTCGGCTTCGCGGCCCGCCACCTGGAGCCGGGCCTGACCACGCTGCCCGTCGTCGGGCCCGCGGCGCCGCCGGCGAGCGAGCCGTCCGCCGCGACGCCGCACGGCGCACCGTCGGGTGGGCCGAAGGCGGACGCGACCGACGACCGCCGGCTGCCGCCCGAGGGCTGAGCCGCGCGGTCAGCGCGGCCCGATGTCGATCCAGGTCGCGTGGTGGTCGCTGGCGTCGAGCAGTTCGCTGCCCGGCTCGCCGGCCTTCGGCCAGAACACGCCACCGCCGCGCACCGGCAGGTTGCGCGAGGGCAGCACGTAGTCGAGCCGCAGCGTGCCCGTGCGGGGGCCGAAATCGCCGGTATGCGTGGCGATGTCGCCGCGGCGCGGGAAACCGTACTGGCGCGCGCGCTCGGCGGCGCCTTCGCTGGTCGGCACCGCGGCGGGATTCACCCGCGGATGGCCGACGATCTGCAGGATCGCGCCCGGCTCGCCGTCGCCGTCGACCGGGTCCGCATTGTGGTCGCCGAGGATCACGAAAGCCGCGTCGGCCGCGAGCCCGCCGCAGCGGCCGCGGTCATCGCACAGCCATGGCTTGTCGCCTGCGGTGAGGTATTCCGCCCAGAGTCGGATCTCGTCGAAGTTTCGCAGCCCGTTGCGGTTCTCCGGGCCGTCGAAGACCGGCGGCGTCGGATGCGCGACGAGCACGTGGATGCGGCCGAGCGGCGTCTGCACCGGAACGTCCCAGTGCGACTTCGACGACAGCGGGAACCGGGCCCAAGCCTCGGCGGAGTACCAGGGCTCGCCCGTCTTCGGATCACGCGGCTCGCGCGCGCCGGGCAGGTCCTTCCAGCGGAAGTTCTGGAAGGTCCGGACGTCGCGCTCGGCGATCGGGTAACGCGACAGCACGAGCATGCCGTACTGGCCGGGATGCAGCCCGAAGCCCCAGGCATCGTTGCCCGCATCGCGACCGTCGCCGCCGACGCGGCCGTTGCGGTCCAGGTCGAAGCCGCTCGGCATGCCGGTGTTCACCGGGGCGAGGTAGCGGTAGGCGTAGCGCAGCGCCGGACCACCGCCCGGCTGCGGGACGTCGAGGTAACGCTGCTGGAAGAGGTCGGCCGCGCGATGCGCGGGATCGAAGTCGAATTCATTGAGCAGCACGATGTCGGGCCGCACGCGCTGCAGCACCGCCGCCACCTTGCGCGCGTTGTCGTCCCCGGCCTCGAGGCGTGCGATGAGGCCGCCGGCGCGATCGTCGTTGAGCGAGGTGTTGTAGGTCGCGATGCGCAGGGGCGCGGCGCCGTTGGCGCGGATGTCGCGTGCCCACTGGTCGCGGTCGCCATGCACGCGCACGCGCACGCAAGCGGCGAGCAGGAGCAGCGCCGCGGCGAGCAGCGCGAGGGTCAGCGTTCGGGTCATGGGATCTCGTCGGGGAAAGGCCGCCAGTCGCGGCCGTCGAAGGATTCGAGCGGGCGGAAGCGCCGCTTGTAATCCATCTTCGCGTGGCCCGCGATCCAGTAGCCGAGGTAGAGGTGCGCGCGCGATTCCTCCGCCGCCCACTGCAGCTGGCGCAGGATCGCGTAGGTGCCGAGGCCGCGGTCGGCCTCCGCGGGGTCGTAGAACGTGTAGACCGCCGACAGCGCCTCGGGGGCGATGTCGGTGACCGCCACGGCGAGCAGCCGGTGCTCGGCCGTCGCCGTGCGGAATTCGAGGAAGCGCGTCTCGCTCCAGCGGCCGACCAGGAACTGGTCGAACTCCGTCGCGCCGTGCCCGTCCATGCCGCCGTTCGCATGGCGCGCGGCGAGGTAACGGCGGTAGAGGTCGAGGTGCTCGTCGGTGCGCTCGGCGGGGCAGACGCGCATCACCACGTCGGCATTGCGCGCGATGCACTTGCGCTGCGTGCGGTTCGGCGCGAAGGCGGCCACCGGGATGCGCACGGGCGTGCAGGCGCGGCAGGACGCGCAGTGCGGGCGGTAGACGATGTCGCCCGATCGGCGGAACCCCCAGCCGAGCGCGAGCGCATACCACTCCGGAAGGCGGGGATCGTGCGGATCGAGCACGAGGTCGCGCGCCTGCCGCTCCGGCCAGTACCCGCATTCGTGCAGGCCGGTGTGGAAGAGGCGGAGGTCGTCGCCGTCGCGCGCGGGAGTGCTGCCCATGGCGGCAGCATACCCCCGACTCCGGCTGGCCCGCGGCTGAACGCGGCAGGCGCGGCGTCAACGGATCGGCAGCCCGGGCGTTTCACCTGCATCGGCGCACACGCCGGAATCCCGGAGCAGCACACGTGAAGCAGTCCAGCATCCTTTCCCTCGCGGTCGCCTCGGTCCTCGCGGCCGGCATCGCGGTGGCGGCACCGGCCACGACCGCCATGAAGGCCAAGGTCGACGCCAACGGCGACGGCGTCATCGATCGCAGCGAAGCGGCCGCACGCCCACACTTGGCGCAGGCGTTCGATCGCCTCGATGCCAACCATGACGGCCGCCTGCAGGCCTCCGAACGTCCGCAGCGTGGTGGGCACCACGGCGGCGGCATGAAGAAGCTCGACACCAATGGCGATGGCGCGATCGATCGCAGCGAGGCGGCGAAGGCGCCGCGCCTGGCCGAAAAGTTCGCGCAGCTCGATCGCAACAACGACGGACGCATCGATGCCTCCGAGCGTCCTCAGCATGGCGGCCGCCACGGCGGTGGCATGAAGCAGCTCGACACCAACGGCGATGGCGCGATCGACCGCAGCGAGGCCGCGAAGGCCCCGCGCCTGGCCGAAAAATTCGCCCAGCTCGACCGCAACAACGACGGACGCATCGACGCGTCGGAGCGCCCGCAGGGTGGGCGACTCGCGAAGCTCGACGCCGACCACGACGGCCGGCTGAGCCGCGCCGAGGTGGCGAACTCGAAGTTCGCCGCACGTTTCGACGGCATCGATACCAACCGCGACGGTTACGTCGACCGCACCGAGATCCGCGACGGCATGCAGCGCCTCCGTCAGGCCCGCACGCCGGGCAACGGCGGCCGCTGATCCCTCCGGGGGATTTCCCTCGCCCGCGCCGGACGGCGCGGGCTTTTTTTCGCCCGCGGACCGCGCGGTGGGCTCAGGGCGCGACGACCTTCAGCGTCTTCGTGACCTGCCACGCGCCGTCGACCCGGCGCACTTCGAGCGTCTTGTACTTCGCCCACATGCGGTGGTGGTAGGCGGTGTATTCGACCGTGGCGACGTCGGGCGCGGTGGGGCGGAAACGCTCGATCTCGGCGAAGGTCGCCTTCTGCTTCGACTGCGGATGCACGCTGCCACGGTCCTCGTCGGCGATGCGCTCGCAGTGCGAGGCCGGCACGAGCGTGAGGCCGGGGCGCGGTCGCAGGACATCGCGCACCTCGCGCGTCGCGTCGCGGCGGTCGACCGAGAGGCAGGCCACAGGCGTGTCGATGTCGGCGAGTTCCTTCTGGAACACGGCCTGGGCGACGGGGATGAGCGTGGCCGTGCTGCGGCCGTCCAGCGGACCGGTGGCCACCTGCGGCACGGGTGGCGTGCGGCCGGAGCGCGCGAACATCATCACGATGACGATCACCATGCCGGCGAGCAGCGCGGCCTTCACGCGCGTCGCGCGCTTCTGCGCGGGCGTGCGGGTGGTCTCGTCGCCGAACTCCGAGCGGAAGCGCAACTTCGCGTCGCCCGGACGCGTGGAATCGAGCAGGCCCGCCTCGCGCAGGATCTCGCGTGCCCGTCCGCTGTCTTCGGAGCGGACGACCCACAGCGCGGGGCGCGTGGACTCGCCGCTGTCGCGATAGCTCACCGTCGAGCGGCGACCGCCCTTGTACGAGCGGCCGTCGGTGATGCGCACTTCGATGCCCGCGTCGCGCATGAGTGCCGCGACGCGCTCGACGTTCTCGAGGCGGGCGCTGGAAAAGACCTGGCGCATGTCAGCCCACCATCGGCTTGCGGGGCGGCGCGTCGCCGAGCACGCGGATCATGCCTTCCTGCGCCGTGCTGGCCACCAGGCGGCCCTCGCGGTCGTAGATCATGCCGCGCGCGAGGCCGCGCGCACCCTGCGCGCTCGGGCTGTCGATCGAGTACAGCAGCCAGTCGTCCGCGCGGAACGGGCGATGGAACCACAGCGCATGGTCGAGCGACGCCATCTGCACGTTCGGCTGGTAGTAGCTGATGCCGTGCGGGAACGTGGCGGTGCCGAGCAGGTGGAAGTCGGACGCGTAAGTCAGCAGCGAACGGTGCAGTTCGGGTTCGTCGCCGACCTTCTCGCTCAGTCGGAACCAGACCTGCTGGTAGGGCGGACGCTTCGGCGGCTTGAGCTCGTCGCGCGGGTAGACGTGGCGGAACTCGAACGGCCCCTGGCGCGACAGCCAGCGCTGCACCTTGTCCGGCAGCTTCGCGAAGACTTCGGGCGGCACGGCGTGCGCGGGCTCGATGTCTTCGGGCATCGGCACCTCCGGCATCGACAGCTGGTGCTCGCTGCCGTCTTCCTCGTGCTGGAACGATGCGGCGAGGAACAGGATCGGCTGGCCGTGCTGGATGGCGGTGACGCGGCGCACCGAGAAGCTGCCGCCGTCGCGCGTGCGGTCGACCGAATAGAGGATCGGCGCCTCGATGTCGCCGGCGCGCAGGAAGTAGGCGTGCAGCGAATGCGCCGAGCGCGCGTCCTTCGCCGAATCCATCGTGCACTGCGCGGCCGACAGCGCCTGGCCGAGCACCTGCCCGCCGAAGACGTACTTGGTGCCGATGTCGCGGCTCTGGCCGCGGAAGAAGTTGTCTTCCAGCCGCTCGAGCGCGAGCAGCTCGATCAGCTCTGAAACCGGGGAGGACATGCGCGGGAAGTCCCAGCGGGAAGGCCGCGGATTATAGCGGCCGGCCCCGGTCGGCCCGGCTCACGGGGGCGGGACGGCCAGTCGCTGCAGCGGGACGTTCGCCAGCACGTAGTCCCACGGGAAGAGCGGGCCGGGGTCGCGCTTGCGGCGCACGTGCACGCTCGGATCGTCGGTGGCCTCCACCGTCGCGGTGTCGAGGTCCTCGTGGCCGGCGACGAAGCGCAGCGCCGGGTGCGCAGCCGCGAGCGACCTCAAAAGCGCGACGAGCGTGTCGATCTGCGCGGGCGTGTAGGGCTCGTCCATCGCCTGGTGGTCGCGGTCGTACCAGCGCGGGTAGCGGCCGGTATTCACCAGCTCAATGCCGATCGAGCGCGGGTTGTAGCCGCGCGTGTGGTGCGCCGTGCGCTCGGGCGCGACGTACTGGTGCAGGGCACCGTCGCGATCGATGTAGAAGTGCCCGCTGTTGCCCGTGCCGCTGTCGGGATACAGCACCTTCTCGCCGTAGGTGCGGGCCATCGCCAGGTCCGGCACCTCGGTGCAGTGGATGACGATCAGGTCGACCTGCGACAGCGGCCGCGGCTCGAGGCGCGCTTCGTAGGGCAGGGGATCGACGCGGACGGGCAGGGGCGGCAGGTCGGGCAGCATGGGTCGATGCTAGCGCGTCGCGGCGCTGCGCCTTCATCCAGGCAGCCCTATCCTCGACGCATGGCCCGTTTCCCCGACCGCTCGATGCTCGGCGCGCTCATGTCGCGCTTCCCGCGGGACGGCCGCGTCGATTGGCTGGGCGTACGCCCGGCACGGGACGCACCCGTGGAGCCGCGCGAGGCGGTCGAGGCGATCGCGGAGACCGGGCTCGTCGGCGACCGCTACGCCGGCGGCAGCGGCAAGCGCGGCGTGACCCTGATCCAGGCCGAGCACCTTCCGGTGATCGCGGCGCTGGCCGGCCTCCCCGGCGTGGCGCCGGAGATGCTCCGCCGCAACGTGGTGGTCGCCCGCATTCCGCTGATCGCGCTGAAAGGTCGCCGCTTCCGCATCGGCGAGGTGCTGCTCGAAGGCACCGGGCCGTGCGACCCCTGCTCGAAGATGGAGACGGCGCTGGGCGAAGGCGCCTACAACGCCATGCGCGGCCACGGCGGGCTCTGCGCCCGGGTGGTCGAG
Source organism: Lysobacter xanthus (assembly GCF_047159895.1). NCBI lineage: Bacteria > Pseudomonadati > Pseudomonadota > Gammaproteobacteria > Lysobacterales > Lysobacteraceae > Lysobacter > Lysobacter xanthus. The sequence continues at coordinate 52,416 of NZ_BAAGAB020000010.1, read as the reverse complement.
GGCGGCTGGATCCGGCTCGGCGACGCCGTCCGCGCGGTGGACTGACGCGCCCTCCGCGCCGACCGGCGACAATGCCCGTCCTTTCCCGCTCCCCGGCCCCATGCGCGGACACTGCATCCTTTCCCACGGCTTCGAGAGCGGCCCGGACGCCGCCAAGGTGACGGCGCTCGCCGAAGTCTCCGAAGCGCTCGGCTTCAGCCACGAGCGGCCGGACTACACCGACCTCGACGCGCGCCGCGACGTGGGGCCGACGGGCGACGTCGCCGCTCGCCTCGCTCGCCTGCAGGACCGGATCCGCGAGGGCGCGGCCCGCGGGCCGGTGGTGCTGGCCGGGTCGAGCCTCGGCGCCTGGATCAGCGGCCGCGCGTCGCTCGAGGCGGACATCGCCGCGCTGTTCCTGATGGCGCCGCCCGTGCGGCTCGACACGGCGTATCCGCTCGTGGCCGCGAAGGTGCCGACGTCGATCGTGCACGGCTGGAACGACGAACTCATCCCGGTCGACGACGTGGTGCATTGGGCGCGCGAGCGGCGCGCCGATCTCCTGCTCGTCGACGATTCGCACCGCCTCGCCGCCCACGCGGACGCGAGCGCCCGCGCCTTCGCCGCCCTCCTCGGGAAGCTCTGACATGCGTTTCTTCGCCAGCTGCGGCAAAGGCCTCGAATACCTCCTCGTCGACGAACTGCTCGCGCTCGGCTGCGAGCACGCCACCGCGACGGTCGCCGGCGCCAACGTCCAGGGCACGCTCGCCGACGCGCAGCGCGCGGTGATGTGGTCGCGCCTCGCCAGTCGCATCCTCTGGCCGCTCGCCGACTTCGACTGCCCCGACGAGCATGCGCTCTACGCCGGCGCGATGAAGATCGACTGGACGGCGCACGTGCCGCCGCGTTCGACGATCGCCATCGACGCGCACGTCTCCGGCACGGCGCTCACCCACGCGCAGTACGCGGCGCAGCGGGTGAAGGACGCCGTCGTCGATACGTTGCGCGCGGCCACGGGCGAGCGCCCCGACGTCGACCTCGAGTCTCCGGACGTGCGCATCAACCTCGTGGTGCGCAAGGGTCGCGCGATCCTGTCGATCGATCTTTCCGGCCGCCCGATGCACCGGCGCGGCTGGCGGCGGAAGCAGGTGGACGCGCCGCTCAAGGAAAACCTCGCTGCGGCCGTGCTGATGCGCGGGCGCTGGATGGACGTCTATCGCGAGGGCGGGGCGCTGATCGACCCGATGTGCGGCAGCGGCACGCTGCTGATCGAGGGCGCACTGATGGCGGGCGACGTGGCGCCGGGGCTGCTGCGCCACGGCGACGACGCACCGACGCGCTGGGCCGGCTTCGACACCGCGGCGTGGACCGACCTGCACGTCGAGGCGATCCGTCGCGAAGCCGAAGGCCTCGCCGCGCTCCGCCCCGTGTTCTTCGGTCGCGATGTCGACCCCGAGGCGATCCGCGCCGCGCGCGACAACGGCATCAGCGCGGGGCTCGTGGACGTGATCGAGTGGAAGGCCGCGGACGTGCGCGACGTCGGCGCGACGCTGCCGCCGGAAATCACGGTGGGCCGTGGCCTGGTCGCCTGCAATCCGCCCTACGACGCACGCCTTGCCGCGGATCCGGCGCTTTACCGTGCGCTTGGCGACGCCCTGCGCGCCGCCGTGCCGACCTGGCGCGCGAGCCTGCTCTGCGGCGACGAATCGCTCGCGCGGGCCACCGGCCTGCGAGCGAAGAAGACGTACGCGATGTTCAACGGCGCGATCGAGACGGTGCTGCTGACGGCCGACCCCGTCGCGCCCGTCGGACGCGTGGTCGCGGGCGACGCCGCGCAGGCGGCACCGCCGGTCGCGCTGTCGCCCGGCGCCGAGATGGTCGCCAACCGCCTGCGCAAGAACCTGCGCAAGCTCAAGGCCTGGCGCGAGCGCGAAGGCGTGACGTGCTACCGCGCCTACGACGCGGACCTGCCCGAATACGCCGCGGCGATCGATGTCTACACGACCGAGGAGCGCGAGCCCCGCCTGTTCCTTCACGTGCAGGAGTACGCCGCGCCGGCCGAGATCCCGGAAGCCGATACGCGTCGCCGCCGCAACGAGCTGCTCGCCGCCGCGCGCGAGGTCTTCGGCGTGTCGAAGGACAACGTCGCGCTCAAAACCCGCGAGCGGGGCAAGGGCGGCAGCAAATACGGCCACTTCGACCGTCGCGGCGAATTCCTCGTGGTGCGCGAGGGCAATGCGCGGCTGCGCGTGAACCTGTTCGACTACCTCGACACCGGCGTGTTCCTCGACCATCGGCCGCTGCGCCTGCGGCTGTTCGACGAGGCACGCGACGCGCGATTCCTCAACCTGTTCGCCTACACGGGCGCGGCGACGGTGCAGGCGGCGCTGGGCGGCGCGCGCGCGACGACGACGGTCGACCTGTCCGGCACCTACCTGCAGTGGTGCGCCGACAACCTTCAGGAGAACGGCCTTGGCGGTGCGAAGCACCGGCTGGTGCAGGCCGATGCGATGGCCTGGCTGGAGGGCGACGCCGGCCAGTACGACCTCGTGTTCTGCGACCCGCCCACGTTTTCGAACTCGAAGCGCGCGGGCGACTTCGACGTGCAGGCCTCGCACGTGCGGCTGTTGCGCGCCGCCGTGGCGCGGCTCGCGCCAGGTGGGGTGCTGTACTTCTCCAACAACTACCGCCGCTTCCGCATGGACGAGGCGGCCGTCGCCGAGTTCGCACGCGTCGAGGACATCAGCGCTTCGACGATCCCGCCCGATTTCGAGCGCGACGCGCGCATCCACCGCTGCTGGCGGCTGACCGCACGCCGCTAGCGCCGCTGCTCGGCGCACGGATGGAACGAAACGTGCGGGTGGTGCGACCTGTGCGAGACGCATGGCGTCGCCATGCTCTGGGCTCAGCCGCCGCATCGGAGTCGCCATGTCCCGTCCAGCCCGCGTCACCCGCCTCGTCACCGGCATGCCGGCGTCCGACGGCGCGGGCGTGCGCCTCACCCGTGTCATCGGCACGCCGCAACTCGACGCACTCGATCCGTTCCTGATGCTGGACGAGTTCGGCACCGACCGGCCGCAGGACTACCTCGCCGGCTTCCCGGACCATCCGCATCGCGGCTTCGAGACCGTCACGTACATGCTCGACGGGCGCATGCGCCATCGCGACAACCACGGCAACGAGGGCGTCCTCGTGCCGGGCAGCGTGCAATGGATGACCGCCGGCCGAGGGCTCGTGCATTCGGAAATGCCGGAACAGCAGGAAGGACGCATGCGCGGCTTCCAGCTGTGGGTGAACCTGCCCGCGCGCGACAAGCTGTGCGAACCGAAGTACCAGGAATTCGCACCCGAGCGCATTCCCGTCGCGCAGCCCGCATCGGGGGTGACGGTGAAGGTGATCGCGGGCGAGGTGGAGGGCGCGGTCGGGCCGATCGCGCAGCCGGCAACGGCGCCGGTCTATCTCGACATCGCGCTCGACGCCGGCGCGAGCTGGACGCATGCGCTGCCCGAAGGCCACGCCGGCTTCGTCTATGCCTACGAGGGCGATGTCCGCATCGGCGGCCAGCCGGTGCGCACGAAGCAGCTCGCGGTGCTCGAGGGCGAAGCGGTCACGTTCGAGGCCGCCACCGCGGCGCGCGTGCTGCTGGTTGCGGGCCGACCGCTTCGCGAGCCGGTCGCGCGGCACGGGCCGTTCGTGATGAACACCCGCGAGGAGTTGCAGCAGGCGTTCGCCGACTACCAGGCGGGCCGGTTCTGAGCATGCCGGGCATCGAGCGCCCGGCGGTGCATCACTTGCTCGACAGCTGGGCGCCGTTGCCGAAGCGCAGGCCGCTCGTCTGCGACATCGCGCGGGCGAGGTCGTCGTTCGAACGTGCCTGGATCCACAGGTAGGCGACGCGTCCGTCCGGTAGTGCGATCACGGTTTCGCGCGCCTGCACGTCGGGCTGGCCCGCGAGTTCGCTGCGATACCAGTAGGTCGGCCGCCCGTTGAGCGTGGCTTCCTCGGCACGGTTGCCGCGACCGGGCTTGAACGCCGACTGCGCCGCGATGTACAGGCCGAATGCCTCGCTGCCGTCGGCGCGGAGCGCGCGACAGAATTGGGTACCTGCGGCCGTCTTCGTCTCCCACGACAGCCCGCTGTCGGCGGGCAGGGCGGGGCATTCGGCGGACTGGGCCTGCGCAAGGCCGGCCACCACGAGCAGGCCGAGGCCCATCGGAATGCGGATGCTCTTCATGTCGTTCCCCTGCGTGCCGCGGACAAACCCGCGACCCGGGATCGACCATAGTCCAGCCCAAAGCGCTTGACAAATCCGGCGGCCTCGGGTGGGGCTCGCCGTGACGGCGGACGGACGCGGACCGTCAGAAGGCGACGCGACGCGTCAGCCGCAGCCTCCGAAGGCCGTCAACGTGCCGGGTCGAGGCGCACCGTCGCATGCGGCGGGGACTCGAAATCGAGCCCTGCCAGGGTCAGGCGCCAGGCGCCGAGATCGGCGGTGGGCGAATTCCCGGTGGTGATCGTGAACTCGTGGCTGCCGTGCCGGAAGGCGACCGTCGCACTCCCGGCCTGGATGCACTGCACCTTCGGCGGACAGCGGGAATCGCTGCGCACGCCGAGGTAGGCGAGCGTCGACGCATCCGGCAGCGTCACCGTCTCGCCCTGCGCGAGCGTGGCGGGCGCACCGGGCGCGAGCATGCGGCCGCCGGCACCCGCCGTGGCGCAACCGGCGAGCAGGACGATCGGAAGGGCGGCGAGGATGGCGGACTTCATGGGCGCACTCCGTGGGATGCAGGCGTCGAGCCTAGCCCGCGCGCCGTGGTCGTGGCTTCACGGCTCGCGCCGATCGTCGACCGTGGCGCGACCGTCCGGCAGCACGTCGATCGTGATGCGGCGCCCGAACTCGGTGTCCGCGGTCGGACCGATCGCGCAGCCGCACAGCGCCGACGCGATCGCCGGGATGGTGTTGCTGTGTCCGACCACCAGCACGGTGCCCGACGCGTGGCTGCGACGCAGCGCGGCGGCGAAGGCGGGCGCGGGCTGCGCAGCGTCGTACGTGGTGATCGGCAGGTCGTGCGCGCGCGCGCTGGGCGCCGCGGTCTGCTGCGCGCGGCGCGTATCGCTCGCGTACACCGCGACCAGCCGCGCGGACTGCAATCGCCGTGCGAGGGTCTCGGCCCGCGCGCGCCCCGCGTCCGTGAGGTTGGGGTCGCGCGGATCGTCGGTCGCCTTCTCGGCATGCCGCACCAGCACGAAGCGCATCGGCACGGCGTCCGGCGGCGCGGAGGCGCAACCGGCCAGCAGCGCGAGTGGCAACAGGCATCGCAGGATCCAAGCGCGCATCGGTGTCTCCCCGTGGACGCGCCATCACAGCGCGCCCCGCGACGGCGCGCATGTGACGCAGGTCATGTCACCTCGCGGCGAGCGTGATCAGCAGGCCCCGGGCGGCGGCGATGCGCTGGCCTGCCTCCGGCAGGTCGAGGGTGAGCTTGAGCTTGTCCGGCCCGTCCATCCTGTAGAGCTTCGGCTGGCCCTGGATGAGGCGGATGATCGCCATCGGGTCGACGTTCGGCTTTTCCACGAACTGCACGCGCCCGGTCTTCTCGGCGAGCTCCAGCTTGCGGATGCCGAGCGCGGTGGCGTCGAGCTTGAGCTCCGCGACGGCAAACAGGTGCTTCGCGGGCTCGGGTAGCAGCCCGAAGCGGTCGATCATCTCGACCTGCAGCTCGCGCAGTTCCTCGGCATTGCGTGCGCTGCTGATGCGTTTGTAGAGCGTCAGGCGCGTGTGCACGTCGGGCAGGTAGTCGTCCGGGATCAGCGCCGGGATGTGCAGCTCGACGTCCGCGCCGCGGGCCTCGACGACGTCGACGTCCGGCAGCTTGCCCTGGCGGATCGACCGCACCGCGCGCTCCAGCAGTTCCGTGTAGAGGCTAAAGCCGACTTCCGCCATCTGCCCGCTCTGCTCCTCGCCGAGCAGCTCGCCCGCGCCGCGGATTTCGAGGTCGTGCGTGGCGAGCGTGAAGCCCGCGCCGAGCTCGTCCATCGCCTCGATCGCGTCGAGCCGCTTCTTCGCATCGGAGGTGATCGACTTGCGGTCGGGGATGACGAGGTAGGCGTAGGCGCGATGGTGGGAACGGCCGACGCGGCCGCGCAGCTGGTGCAGCTGCGCGAGGCCGAACTTGTCGGCGCGGTTGATGATGATGGTGTTCGCGTTCGGGATGTCGATGCCCGACTCGATGATCGTCGTCGACAGCAGCACGTTGAAGCGCTGCTTGTGGAAGTCGAGCATCACGCGCTCGAGTTCGCGCTCCGGCATCTGGCCGTGGCCCACCCCGATGCGCGCATCGGGCACCAGCTCCTGCAGCTGGCGCTGCATGCGGCCGATCGATTCCACGTCGTTGTGCAGGAAATACACCTGGCCGCCACGCGAGAGCTCGCGCTGGAACGCCTCGCGCAGCTGAGCGTCGTCCCACGGCACCACGAACGTCTGCACCGCCAGGCGATGCGCGGGAGGCGTCGCGATGATCGACAGGTCGCGCAGGCCGGCCATCGCCATGTTGAGCGTGCGCGGGATGGGCGTGGCGGTCAGCGTGAGCAGGTGCACGTTCGCACGTAGCGCCTTCAGCGCTTCCTTCTGCCGCACGCCGAAGCGCTGCTCCTCGTCGACGATGACGAGGCCGAGGTCCTTGAACTTCACGTCGGGCTGCAGAAGGCGGTGCGTGCCGACGATCACGTCGATCTTGCCTTCGGCCACCTTCTCGAGCTCGGCCGCGATCTCCTTCTTCGACTTGAAGCGGCTCAGCACCTCGACGCGGATCGGCCAGTCGGCGAACCGGTCGCGGAAGTTCCGGTGATGCTGTTCGGCGAGCAGCGTCGTCGGCACCAGCAGCGCGACCTGCTTGCCGCCCGCGGCGGCGGTGAACGCCGCGCGCACCGCGACCTCGGTCTTGCCGAAGCCGACGTCGCCGCAGACCACGCGGTCCATCGGCTGGCTCGACTGCAGGTCGCGCACGACGGCGCTGATGGCGGCCGCCTGGTCGGGCGTTTCCTCGAACGGGAACGCGGCGGCGAAGGGCTCGTACATCGTGCGGTCGACGTCGATCGCGAGGCCGGCGCGCGCCTGGCGCTTGGCCTGGATCTCCAGCAGTTCGGCGGCGACGTCGCGGACCTTCTCGGCGGCCTTCTTCTTCGCCTTCTGCCACTGTTCGCCACCGAGCGAATGCAGCGGCGCGGTTTCCTCGGAGGCGCCCGAATAGCGATTGATCAGGTGCAGCTGCGACACGGGGACGTAGAGCCGGTCGCCCTTCGCGTACTCGATGTCGAGGAACTCGCCGGGCATGCCGCCGACGTCGAGCGTGACCAGCCCGCGGTAGCGGCCGACGCCATGGTCCTCGTGGACGATCGGCGAGCCTTCGTTGAGTTCGCCGAGGTCGCGGATGATCGCCTCGGGCTCGCGGCCCACGCGCTTGCGGCGACGCGGCTGCGACGCGCGCTCGGGAAACAGCTGGCGCTCGGTGAGGACGGTGAACGTCGGCGTCGAGATCGAGAAGCCGTCGTCGAGCGGCGCCACCGCGATCGCGAACAGCGTGCCGTCGGACGAGGCGGTCGCCCCCCGACCGCGGTCGTAGAACGCGGCCCAGTCCGGGAGGATCACGGGCTTGAGGCCGACCGCGTCGAGCAGTTCGAGCAGCGCCTCGCGGCGGCCCGCGGAATCGGCGGCGATCAGCACGTCGCCCGGATAGGCCGACAGGAACGACTTCAGCGAATCGCTCGCGGCGGGATCGCGCGGCGCCAGCGGCAGCGGCATCGCCGGCTGGTCGCCGAGCGGAGTCGCGCGGTCGAGCTGCGGGTGGCCGGCGCCGCAGACCTCGACACGCGAGGTCTCGTTGAAGAGGCCGCGCAAGGCATCGGGCGCGAGGTAGAGCTCGGACGGCGGCAGCACGGGCCGTTCGACGTCGTGCCGGCGCTGCTCGTAGCGTTCGCCCGTCTGCGACCAGAACTGCTCGGCGGCCTCGAAGCTGCCTTCGGTGACGATCGGCAGCACGCCATCGACCATGTAGTCGAACAGCGTCGCGGTCTCGTCGAAGAACAGGGGCAGGTAATACTCGACGCCGCTCGGCGCGAGGCCGGACTTGAGGTCCTGGTACAGCGAGCTGCGGCGCGTGTCGACGTCGAAGCGCTCGCGAAGCCGCTCCAGCGCGCCCTTCAGCGCCGCGTCGTCGAGCGGCAGTTCGCGGCCCGGGAGCAGGTGGATGCGCTCCATCTTCTCGAGCGAGCGCTGGGACTCGGGATCGAAGACGCGGATCGTGTCGATCTCGTCGTCGAGGAGCTCGACCCGGAACGGCTGGTCGGCGCCCATCGGATAGACGTCGAGCAGGCCGCCGCGCACCGCGAAGTCGCCGGGGTCGAGCACCTGCGGGACGTGACGGTAGCCGGCGCCTTCGAGGCGACGCTTCTCGGCATCGAGGTCGAGGCGCTGACCGACGCGCACGTCGAAGCTGCCGCCCACCACGTGCCTCGGCGGTGCGAGGCGCTGCATGAGCGTCTGCACCGGCAGCACGAGGACTCCGCGCGCCAGCTGCGGCAGGCGGTGCAGCGTAGCGAGGCGCTGGCTGACGATGTCCGGATGCGGGCTGAAGGCGTCGTAGGGCAGCGTCTCCCAGTCGGGAAACGCGAGCACCGGCAGGTCGCCGTCGACGGCCGCGCGCGTGCCGAGCAGCGTGCGCAGGTCGACCTCGAGCTGGTGCGCCGACTGGTTGTCGCGGGTGATCGCGAGCAGCGGGGCGTCGTGGGCCGTCGCGGCAGCGGCGACGTGGAAGGCCAGTGCGGACGCGGAGGCCGGCGCACGCCACCAGGCGCGCTGCTGGCCGGCGCGGGGCAGCGGCGGAGTGGGGAGGATGGGGGTCGGCATGAAGCGCGCCATTCTAGCGGGGCGCGTCGCAGGCCCTGCGCCGGGTCACGCGCGGGGCAGCTCCAGCGCGACGCGGATCAGGGCCGGGTCGCTCCCGCCTTCGATCCGGCGGAAGCCGAGCGACTCGGCGAGCCGGAGCAGGTCGGCGTCGTCGGGCAGGTCGCCGCGCAGGACGCCGAGGCCGCGGCTGCGCGCCCATTTCGCCATCCGCGTCAGCAGGTAACGCCGCATGCCGAGCCCGGCGATGAAGCGGCTCACGAGCAGCGTGAACATGCCCTCGTGCGCCGCCGGATCGGTATGGGCATGCGCCATCGCCGCGATCACCGCCTCGCCGGGCCCTTCGAGGTCCGTCGCGACCAGGGTGAACTCGGTGCGGGGATTCGGCCGCGACAGCCGCTCGGCCTCGGTGGTCGAGAGCTCGCCCGCGCCGCCCAGCTGCTGGCGCAGCGGCTCGGGCCCGAGGAGGTCGAATCCGGCGCGCAGCGGGGCCGCGTCCTCCGGCCGTATCGGACGGATCAGGATGTCGCGGCCGTTGTCGAGCCGGTGACGTTCGTGCCAGGGGGGAAGACGATCTCGCGCAACCATGCGGTGATCGTTCCAGAACGCGCGTTATTCCGCGGTGTTCACCGCGCATCGTTCGATGCGCCGATGTCGGGTCCGGCGGGCCGGTCCGGCGGCCCGTCGACCATTGGTAGACTCGCGGCCCCATTCGAACCGACAGGACTGCCCATGGCCGGCGGCGGCGATTCCACCCGCGCGATCTTCTTCGCGCTCGGCGCCAACCTCGCGATCGCGATCGCCAAGGGCGTGGCGGCGTTCTTCACCGGATCGAGCGCGATGCTGGCCGAGACCGTGCACTCGCTCGCCGACTGCGGCAACCAGGTGATGCTGCTCATCGGCGTGAAGCAGTCGAAGCGGCCGCCGTCGCCCGATTACCCGCTGGGCTACGGCAAGGCGATCTACTTCTGGTCGTTCCTGGTCGCCGTGATGCTGTTCACAGTGGGCGGCATGTTTTCGCTCTACGAGGGCATCCACAAGATCCACGCGACCGAGCCGCTGAAGGACTGGTGGTGGGCGGTCGGCGTGCTGACGTTCGGCATCATCGCCGAGGGCATCTCGATGCGCGCCTGCATGCAGGAAGTGAACAAGGCCCGCGGCGGCCGTTCGCTGGCCCAGTGGTTCCGCGAAAGCCGGCAGGGCGAGCTGCTCGTCATCTTCGGCGAGGACTTCGCCGCGCTCGTGGGCCTCGTGTTCGCGCTGGCGGCCGTGGTGCTCGCGGTCGTCACCGGCAATCCCGTCTGGGATGCGATCGGCTCCATCGGCATCGGCGTGCTGCTGATCGTGGTCGCGGTCTTCGTCGCGATCGAGATCAAGGCGATGCTGATCGGCCAGAGCATGGACCCGCTGCGCGAGCGCGAACTGCGCGCATTCCTCACCGCGCGGCCGGAAGTCGCGCGGATCATGCACCTCATCACCGTGCAGCTCGGCAACGACGTGATGGTGTCGGTGCAGGCCAAGATGCGCGACACTGGCGATGCGACCACGATGATCGAGGCGATCAACACGGTCGAGCGCGACATGAAATCGACGTTCCCCGAGGTGCGCTGGAGCTTCTTCGAGCCCGATCTCGACGACGCGGGCCCGGAAGCGCTGATCGCCTAGGGCGCGGCCTTCAGCCAGTCGAGCTTCCAGCCCGCGCCGGCGTCCTCGCCCAGCGCGCCGGCCAGCGGCGGGAGCAGTGCGCGCAGGCGCGCGTCGAACTGGTAGGGCGCGTTGAGCACCAGCAGGCCGCTGCCGTTCATGCGCAGCGGTGAATCGTCCCGCCGCACCAGCAGCTCCGCGACCATCACCGAGCGCGCCGGCAGCTGCGCGGCGCGGCGGTACATCTGCTGCAGCGACCGCCGCAACTTGATCGGATACCAGAGTGCGTAGGTGGCCTGCGGGAAGCGGGTGAGCGCCTCGCGGATGGCACTGAAGGCGTCGTCGTATTCGGCGAGCTGCGATTCGTAGGGCGGGTCGATCAGCACGAGGCCGCGGGCGATCCGCTCGCTGCCGTGCTTCGGCGGCAGCAGCGCGCGCATCCCGGAATAGCCATCGCGCGTGTGGATCGCCACGCGAGGGTCGGCGCCCAGCCTCGATTCGAGCTCGACGGCTTCCTCGGCCTGCAGTTCGCAGCAGGCGATCCGGTCCTGCGGGCGCAGCGCGTGGGCGAGCAGCCACGGCGAGCCGGGGTAGGAGTTCAGGCCATGCGCCTTGCGGCAGGCGGCGATCGCCTGCAGGTAGCGGCGCAGCGCCGGCGCCTCCGCGGAGGCCAGACGGCCGATGCCGCCCTCGGCTTCCTGCGTACGGCGCGCCTGCGGATCGTTGAGGAAGTACAGGCCGCGGCCCGCATGCGTGTCGAGTGCGAACAGGGGCGCGGGCTTCGCGCAAAGTGCGTCGCAGAGCTCGAGCAGCGCGGCGTGCTTGAGGACGTCCGCGTGGTTGCCGGCGTGGAAGGCGTGTCGGTAGTTCATGCGCATAGGGTACGCGGTGGCACACTGGCGGCCATGACGGAGGGCGGCATGGGGCGGATCCTGCTGGTGGAGGACGAGGCGGCGATCGCGCGGACGGTCGAGTTCGCGCTGCGCGCCGACGGCTTCGAGGTCGACCATGCGCTGACGGGGGGCGACGCCCTGCGCGTCGCGGCCCAGGCCACGCACGACCTCGCGATCCTCGACGTCGGCCTGCCGGATATCGGCGGCTTCGCGCTCTGCCGCGAGCTGCGGCGCGGCCGCGACCTGCCGGTGATCTTCCTGACCGCACGCGATGCCGAGGCCGACCGCGTGCTCGGCTTCGAGATCGGCGCGGACGACTACGTCGCGAAGCCGTTCTCGCCGCGCGAGCTCGTCGCCCGCGTGCGTGCCGTGCTCCGGCGCAGCCGGGGCGCCGCCCCCGCCGCCGGGTTCGAGCACGACGCCGAGGGCCATCGCATCACGTGGCGCGGCCGCACGCTCGACCTCACCCGCTACGAGTACGGCCTGCTCGCGGCGCTGCTGCAGCGCCCCGGCGCGATCCTGACCCGCGCGCAGCTGATGGACCGCATCTGGGGCACCGACAGCGACAGCACCGACCGCACCGTCGACACCCACATCAAGACGCTGCGCGCCAAGCTGCGCGAGGTCGATCCGGACGCCGACCCGATCCGCACGCAGCGCGGCCTCGGCTACTGCCTCCAGCGCGACTGACATGCGCATCGGCCTGCGCATCTTCCTGGGCTACTTCGCGATCGTCGCGCTGGCCGGCCTGCTGGTGACGAAGGTCTTCGTCGCGCAGGTGAAGCCGGGCGTGCGGCAGGCGATGGAAGACACGCTGGTCGATACCTCGAACGTGCTCGCGGAACTGGCCGCCGACGACCTCGCGTCCGGCCGTATCGCCGACGGCCGTTTCGCCACGCACGTTCGCGCGCTGGGCGGGCGCGATCCGGGCGCCGCCATCTGGGGCTTCCGCAAGCGCAGCACGACCTACCGGATCTATGTCACCGACGCGCGCGGCATCGTGGTGTTCGACAGCACGGGCCGCGACGTCGGTCGCGACTACTCGCGCTGGAACGACGTGCGTCGAACGCTGCAGGGTCGCTACGGCGCGCGCTCGACCGCCGCGGATCCGAACGATCCAGGCTCGACCGTGATGCACGTGGCGGCGCCGGTGCGCGATGCCGGCGGTCGCCTCATCGGCGTTCTCACCGTCGCCAAGCCGAACCGCGCGCTGCAGCCCTTCATCGAGCGCAGCCAGGCGACGATCACCCGCTGGGGGGCGGTGCTGCTGGGCGTCGCGCTGCTGACCGGCATCGCCGCCGCCTGGTGGCTCTCGCGCCAGCTCGGCCTGCTGCGGCAGTACGCGCAGTCGGTCACCGCGGGCGAGCGCGCCGCGCTGCCGCGTACCGCCGGCGAGTTCGCCGAACTGGGGCGGGCGCTCGAATCGATGCGCGCGCAGCTGGAGGGCAAGCAGTACGTCGAGCGCTACGTGCACGCGCTGACGCACGAGATGAAGAGCCCGCTCGCCGCGATCCGCGCCAGCGCGGAACTGCTGGAAGCGCCGCTGCCGGACGCCGACCGCGCGCGCTTCGCCGAATCGGTGCGCCTGCAGAGCGACCGCCTCGCACAGATGATCGACAAACTGCTCGCGCTCGCGGCGGTGGAGCACCGGCAGCGCATCGAGGAGCCGGAGGCCGTCGAGCCCGAAACCCTCGTCCGGAACGCGGCGGCCGACTGCGAACGCCTGCTGCAGGCCCGCGGCCAGCAGCTGCGCATCGACGTCGCTGGGGGGTTGCCCTTGGTGCACGGCGACCCGTTCCTGCTGCGGCAGGCACTGTCGAACCTCGTCGAGAACGCGTCGGACTTCTCCCCTGCCGGAAGCGTCATCGACCTGCAGGCGCGCCGTGACGGGGAGGGCATCGTCCTCGCCGTCGCCGATCGCGGCACGGGCATTCCCGACTACGCGACCGGACGCGTCTTCGAACGCTTCTATTCGCTGCCGCGCCCGGGCGGCGAGAGCCGCAGCAGCGGCCTCGGGCTGTGCTTCGTCGCGGAGGTCGCCGACCTGCACGGCGGGGAAGCGTCGCTCGCCAATCGCGATGGCGGCGGCGCCGAGGCGCGCCTGCGACTGCCGGGCTGACTTCATACCCGCTTCACCGGCGCGCCATCGCCCGACCATCCACCTCCGCGAGGCTGTCCCCCTCACTCCCGGGAGGCAGGACGATGCGGCTGTGGCTCAAATTGATGTTCGTGGGCGCGATGACGCTGGTCATCCTGATCCCGCTCGCGATGGTGAACGGCCTCGTGTCCGAGCGCCGCGCGTACCGCGCGCAGGCGGTCGCCGACGTGATGCGCATGCACGCGGGCGCGCAGGCGGTGGCCGGACCCGTGCTCACCGTGCCGTACAGCGAGCAGGTCGAGGTGCGCGAAACCGGCGCGGACGGCGTGCTCCGCACCGTGCGCCGTCGCCAGGACGCCGAATGGACCTTCTTCCCCACGCAGCTCGAGGCGGCGGGCCCGTTGCGGCCGTTCACCCGCCGCCGCGGGCTGTACGAGGTGCCGGTGTACGAATGGAACGGCAGGCTGGTGGCGCGCTTCGACGTGCGCTTCCCCGAGGCCACGGCCGGTAGCGAGCGCGTCGTCGGCGATCCGGTGCTGGGCTATCGGATCTCCGACGTGCGGGGCATCCGCGGCCTTCCGCGCCTGCGTGTCGACGGGCGCGACGTCGAGGTCCGGGAGGGCGCCGGCCGTGGCGACGCCAGCGGCGTGCACGGTCGCCTCGCGATGCCGGCGGACGCGACGCGCTTCACGTTCGAGGCGCGGCTCGACCTGCAGCTCGCGGGCACGGCGTCGCTCGCGCTCGCGCCGCTCGGAAAGCGCAACACCGTCACGATCGACTCCTCATGGCCGCATCCGAGCTTCCAGGGCCTGTCGCCCGGCCGCAGCCGCGTGGACGGAAAGGGGTTCCGCGCGGAATGGCAGGTCGCCTCCGTCGCCACCGACGCGCAGCACCAGTACCTCGCCGGCCGCATGCTGCGTCCCTTCGGCGCGAATCCGACGGTCGAGACCACCAGTGGCGATACCGGTGCGGTGGACGTGCTCGGCGTCGTGCTGGGCGATCCCGTCGACGCCTACACGCGGGCCGACCGCGCGACGAAGTACGGCATCCTCTTCGTTGTACTGACGTTCGTCGGCTTCTTCATGTTCGAAGTGGTGCGACGCCTGCCGGTGCACCCGGTGCAGTACGGCCTGGTCGGACTCGCGCTCGTGCTGTTCTTCCTGTTGCTGGTGAGCCTCAGCGAGCACATCGACTTCGGCATTGCTTACCTGGTCGCCAGCGCGGCCTGCATCGGCCTGATCGGCTTCTACCTCAGCGCCGTTCTGCGCAGCGCACTGCGCGGCACGGCGTTCGCCGCGATGCTGGCGCTGCTCTATGCCGCCCTGTACGGGCTGCTGGTATCGGAGGACAACGCCTTGGTGCTCGGCGCGGGACTGCTGTTCGCGATCCTCGCCGCACTCATGGTGATGACGCGGCACCTCGACTGGTATCGCGTGGGTGGCGCGACCCCGCCGCCGCTTCCCGACACCGCTTGAGGCCTGCGCCCCCCGCGTCGCGACGCGGAGGGCTCAGCGCGGCTCGATCGCCAGTTCGATGCCGAGCCCGTCGACGTACGCCTGCTCCGCCCGCACGTCCGCCTTCAGCAGTGGACGTGCGTCGAACCAGCGGGCCGAGACCCCCAGCACCAGTCGGTCGGGCTCGGCACGCGCCCCCAGTTCGGGGATCGGCTCGCCGTCGTGGCCGCGATGCAGCACCACGGCGACCCGCAGCAGCGCGGCGAGCCGTCGCGCCGAGGCGAGCAGGCGATCGGGCAGGGCGTCGAAATCGGACTTGTACACCCGGCGGCGGTGCGTGCGCACCAGCGCGGCGAGGAACTGCTGCTGCTGCTGCGAGAAACCCGCGATGTCCGAGTTCTCGATCACGTAGGCCCCGTGCAGGTGGTACTTGCTGTGTGCGATGGCGAGCCCGAGCTCGTGCAGCCGCGCCGCGCGAGCAAGCATCAGCCGATCATCGTCGTCGAGCGACCAGTCGCCAGCGACCTGCTCGAACAGCCGAAGCGCGGTCTGCTCGACGCGCTGCGCCTGCGCGCGGTCGATGCCGTAGCGCTCGACGAGCGCGGTGACCGAGGCCTCGCGCGGATCGTCCAGGCCGCCGCGGCCGACCATGTCGTGCAGGATGCCCTCGCGCATCGCGGCCTTGCTGACCGCCAGGCGTTGCAGGCCGAGCGCATCGAAGGCGGCCTCCAGCACCAGCAGCCCGCCCGCGATGATCGGCCGTCGCTCCTCCGAGAGACCGGGCAGGTCGATGTCCTCGAGGCGATCCGCCTGGAGCAGGCGGTCGCGGACCTGCGGCAGGGCCTCCGCGGTGATCGCACCCTTGGTGAGCTTCATCGTGGCGCAGACCTCGCCGATCGCCTTGGCGGTGCCCGACGAGCCCAGCGCCTCGTCCCAGCCGAGGGCGCGGTACGTCAGCGCGAACTGCTGCAACTCCGCCCTGACCGCGGACACGCCGGCTTTCCAGGCCTTGCGGCTCAGCTTGCCGTCGCCGAAGAAGCGCCGCGTGGTCGCGATCGCACCCACCTGCACGCTCTCGCGCTCGATCGCCTCGAAGCCGCTGCCGATGATGAACTCGGTCGAGCCGCCGCCGATGTCGATCACGAGACGCAGGTGGCCCACCTTCGGCGGTTGCTCGTGGGCGACGCCCAGGTAGACGAGGCGCGCTTCCTCACGGCCGGAGACGACCTCGATCGGATGCCCCAGCGCGCTTTCCGCGGGCGTGAGGAACGCCTGCGGCATCGCCAGGCGGCGCACGGTGTTGGTGGCGATCGCACGCACCCGCTGCGGCGGCACGTCGCGCAGGCGTTGCCCGAAGCGCGCGAGGCACTCCAGCGCGCGCTCGCGCACCTTCGCGTCGAGCCCGCCCTTCGCGTCGAGGCCTTCGGCGAGCCGAACGGTCTCCTTGATGCGGTCGACCACGCGCAGCTGCCCGAGCACGTAGCTCGCCACCACCATGTGGAAGCTGTTCGAGCCGAGGTCGACCGCGGCGAGCAGGTCGCCGTCCGCGAGCGGCAGGCGCGCGGTGTGCAGGAGTCCGTTCATGCGCCGCAGATCTTTCCCAGCAGCTTCGCCTGCGCCGAATGCGGCGGTTCGCCCTCGGCGGGATGCAGCCGCGTGTAGTGGCCGTCGGCCCCGAGGGTCCAGGCGGCGCAGTTGTCGTCGAGGTAGTTTTCGAGCGCCTCCGCGTAGATGCGGCGGGCGACGCGCGGGTCGAGGATGGTGAAGCCCGTTTCGACGCGGCGCAACAGGTTGCGCTCGAGCCAGTCGGCGCTGCCGCACAGCAGCTCAGGCTCGCCGCCGTTCTCGAACCAGTAGACGCGCGAGTGTTCCAGGAAACGGCCGACCACCGAGCGCACGCGGATGTTTTCCGACACGCCGTCCACGCCCGGTCGCAACGAGCACGCGCCACGCACGATGAGGTCGATGCGCACGCCGGCCTGCGAGGCGCGGTAGAGCGCGCGGATCACCTGCGGCTCGTTGAGCGCGTTCATTTTCGCGATGATCCGCGCCGGCTTGCCCGCGCGCGCGTTCTGCGCCTCGCGTTCGATGCGCATGAGCATCCCGCTGTGCAGCGTGAACGGTGCCTGCAGCATGCGGCGCAGCTCCAGCGACGGCGCGAGGCCCGAAATCTGCTGGAAGATGAGGTGCACGTCGTGGCCGATGTCCGGGTCGGCGGTCATCAGGCCGATGTCGGTGTACGCCCGCGCCGTGCCCGAGTGATAGTTGCCGGTGCCCAGGTGCACGTAGCGGGTGAGTTTGGAGCCCTCGCGGCGCACGATCAGCATCATCTTCGCGTGCGTCTTGTAGCCGACCACGCCGTAGACCACCTGCACGCCCGCCGCCTGCAGGCGGTCGGCGAGGCCGAGGTTGGCCTCCTCGTCGAAGCGCGCGCGCAACTCGACGACGACGGTGACGTCCTTGCCGTTGCGCGCGGCCTGGATCAGGTGCTCGACGATCGGCGAGTCCCTGCCGGCGCGGTAGAGCGTCTGCTTGATCGCCAGCACGTGCGGGTCTTCCGACGCCTGCCGCAACAGCTCCAGCACGGGCGTGAACGCGTCGAACGGGTGGTGCAGCACCACGTCGTGCGAGGCGACGGTCTCGAACATCGATTCCACGCCGTGCAGGATCCGCGGCGTGAACGGGGGGAACTTGAGGTCGGGCCGCTTGACGCGGTCGTAGACCTGGATCGCCCGGTTGAGGTTCACTGGACCGTTGATGCGGTAGACCGCGTTCTCGTCGAGCTCGAAGTTCTCCAGCAGCAGGTCGACGATGTCCTGCGGGCACTGCTCGGCGATCTCGAGCCTCACCGCGCGCATGTAGCCGCGGCCGAGCAGTTCGTCGCGCAGCGCGAGCGCGAGGTTCTCGACTTCCTCCTCGTCGACCAGCAGCTCCGAATTGCGCGTGACGCGGAACTGGTAGGCCCCCTTCACCGTCATGCCCGGGAACAGCTCGTCGACGAATGCCGACAGCACGGCCGACAGGAAGACGAAGTCGGTCGGCCCGCCGGAGACGTCCTCGGGCACCTGGATCAGTCGCGGAAGCGAACGCGGTGCGCGAACGATCGCAAGGTGGCCGGCGCGGCCGAAGGCATCGCGCCCGTCCAGCACGACGACGATGTTGAGCGACTTGTTGAGGATCTTCGGAAACGGATGCGCCGGGTCGAGGCCCAGCGGCGACAGCACCGGCAGGATCTCGTCGAGGAAGTAGGTCCGCAGCCAGCCCGCCTGCGCCTCGGTCCACGCATCGCGGTGCAGCACGCGCACGCCAGCCTCGGCCAGCGCCGGGCGCAGCACGTCGTTCCAGCAGGCGTACTGCGACTCCACGAGCGCGGCCGCGCGCTCGTGGATGCGGGCGAGCGTCGCCGAAGGCACGAGGCCGTCGGGGCCCGCGGCGAGGCCCAGTTCCTGCGCATGCTGGAGCGTGCCGGCACGGATCTCGAAGAACTCGTCGAGGTTGGTGCAGCTGATGCACAGGTAACGCAGCCGCTCCAGCAGCGGCATCGCCGGGTCCTGCGCCTGCGCCAGCACGCGGAAGTTGAAGTCGAGCTGCGAGAGCTCGCGGTTGAAGTAGAGCGACGGGTCGCGCAGCAGGTCTTCGGCGCCGTCGTGGTCGGAGGTCATGCGGTCTGCTCCAGGGGTTGCCGGTCGCGCACGCGCGCGGCGCCGAAATGACAGGAGAACGTGCTGCCCACGCCGACCTCGCTGTGGATGTCGAGTCGTGCCTGGTGCAGCTGAAGAACGTGCTTCGCGATCGCGAGGCCCAGGCCAGTGCCGCCGCTTTCGCGCGATCGGCTAGTGGAGACGCGGTAGAAACGCTCGGTGATCCGCGGGAGGTGCGCGGCGGGGATACCGTAACCGGTGTCGGTGACGGCGAGCACGAGGCCGTCGCCGCCGTCGGGGTCGACTTCGCGGTCGAGGCGGATGCGGATTCGCCCGCCCGCGGCCGTGTAGCGCACTGCATTCGCGACGAGGTTGGAAAACGCGCTGTGCAGTTCCTTCGGCGACCCCACGAGGTCGACGTGAGCGCGGTCGTCGACCTCGATCTCGTGCCGCCCCTGGCTCAGCGCCTGCGCTTCGCGACGCAAGGCGGCCAGCATGCCCGCCATCGGCACGACCTCCTCGCCCTGCAGCCCCGCGCGCGATTCGAGCCGCGAGAGCGTGAGCAGGTCCTCGACCAGCTGCGTCATGCGCACCGACTGGCGCTGCATTTCGGCCAGCATCGGTGCCCATTCGGGCTGCTCGGCGGGATCGAGCATGTCGAGGTAGCCGTGCAGCACCGTCAGGGGCGTGCGCAACTCGTGCGAGACGTTCGCGACGAAGTCGCGGCGCATCTGCTCCAGCTGCAGCAGGCGGCTCACGTCGCGAGCGACGAGCAGCCACAGCTCCTCGGAATAGGGCAGCAGCCGCAGGCTCAGGGTGGTCGAGCCGTCGAGCGGCGAGGGCACGTCGAGCGGCTCGGCGCGGCGCCCGCGTGCCAGCCACGACGCGAGCGGGATGTCGGGCAGGCGCGCGACGATCGACGCGCCGATGTCGGGCGGATAGCGCAGGCCCAGCAGGGTCGTGCCCGCCTCGTTGAACCAGACGATGCGCTGGGTGTCGCGCTCGACCACGACCACCGCGTCGGGCAGTACCGTGGCCGCGGCGCGATACGCCCGCACCATGTCCACGAGCCGGCGCTTGCGCAGCCGGGCGCTGGTCTGCCGCCGGTGCAGAATGCGCTCGATCTCGCCGTGGATGTCGGCGGAGGCGTCCGGTCGCGCGTGCCGGCCCGACGTCAGCCGCGCGACCAGCCCCGCCATGCGCAGGCTCTGCCACGCGACCGCCGCGAGCGCGCCGAGCGCCAGGCCCCAGGCCGGGCGGCCTGCGAGCGCGCCGCACGACAGGCCGGCCGCGACCAGCAGCGCCTGCAGGCCGAGCGTGCGCAACCAGGCGGAGCGGGCGCTGGGGGTCATGGTCGGCAGTCTAAACGCCGGCCGTGGACGCGGCCGTGGCGCGGTCGGTCAGAGCGGCGAGGACGCGGAGAACCGATAGCCGGTGCCGCGCACCGTCTGCACCATGCCGTCCAGTGCGAACGGCTCGAGCGTCTTGCGCAGGCGGCGGATATGCACGTCGATCGTGCGTTCCTCGACGTACACGCTGCCGCCCCAGACGTGGTCGAGCAGCTGCGACCGCGAGTAGACGCGGTCCGGATGCGTCATGAAGAAGTGGAGCAGGCGGTATTCGGTCGGACCGATCTGGATCGGCTGCTCGCCCGTCGGGGTCTGGGCCAGAACGCGATGCGCGGCGCCGTCGATGCGCAGGTCGCCGATGGCGATGCTGCCGTCGGCCTCGTCCTCGCGCGTGCGGCGCAGCACGGCGCGGATGCGCGCCAGCAGCTCGCGTGCCGAGAACGGCTTCACCACGTAGTCGTCGACGCCGGCTTCCAGGCCGCCCACGCGGTCGTTCTCCTCGCCGCGGGCGGTGAGCATGATGATCGGCACGTCGCGCGTCAGCGATTCGCGGCGCCAGCGGCGCGCGAGTTCCAGGCCGCTCGTGCCGGGCAGCATCCAGTCGAGCAGAATCAGGTCGGGCACGCGGTCGGCGATCGCCTCCTGCGCCTGGCGTGCATCGCCGGCATGCACGGGCTCGAACTCGCCCTTGCGCAGGGCGAACGCGACCATGTCGCGGATCGCGGGTTCGTCTTCGACGATCAGGATGCGCTTGTGCACGCGGCCACCGGGCTCCTCGGATGCCGCCACTACACTACCGTCCGGTTACAGCCGCATGACAACCGTCGGGCGGCGGTCAGCGCTTGAGGTCTTCGTCGCGGATGCCCTGCCGCCGCA
This sequence comes from Lysobacter xanthus, assembly GCF_047159895.1. Lineage (NCBI taxonomy): Bacteria > Pseudomonadati > Pseudomonadota > Gammaproteobacteria > Lysobacterales > Lysobacteraceae > Lysobacter > Lysobacter xanthus. The sequence continues at coordinate 31,580 of NZ_BAAGAB020000010.1, read as the reverse complement.
GTTCGAGCACCGTCGGGGTGATCTGCGCGATGCGCGCGTCGATCCGCGCGCGGGCGTAGTAGTCGAGGTCGTCGCGTTTGCGCAGCGTGTTGAGCTGCACGAGCGCCAGTTCCGGCCGTCCGCTCAGGTAGGCGGCCTCCGCATGGGCCTCGCCCGCGCGTACCGGGTCGCCCGCACGCTCGCTCGCCCGCGCGAACGTGCGCTGGAAGACGGGATCGTCCGACAGGCGCGACATCAGTGGACGCAGGATTTCGACCGAACGGCGGGCCGCCGCCGCGCCGCTGCGCTCGCCGAGCACCTGCGCATAGGTGAGCGCGACGGCGCGGCTGGTCGGTGCGGCCGTGATCAGCGCCTCGAAGCGGGCATCCGCGGCGGCGCCGTCGCCCGTCGAGGCCTCGGCCTCGGCGAGCGCGAGTTGCGGCCAGACGTCGGCCGGCCGACGCGCGACGAGCGCGGCCAGCGCGGGTTTCGCCACGCGCGCCTGCCCGGCCTTGAGCTGCGCCACCGCGAGGCCGTACTGCTCGCCGTCGGTCAGCGCCCGCGCATGGCGCATCGATTCGTATTCCTGGATCGCCGCCGCGGGGGTCAGCGCGCTCAGCACGCGCAGGCGCTCGCGGGCGTAGGCGAACAGCCCGGTCGGACCGGCGCCCGGGCCGGTGTCGATGCGCAGTCCGCCGGGCAGCAGCGGCGAGTCGCTGCCGAAGCCGCCGCTCCACGTGTGCTGCCCGCCGACGCGCTCGGCACGCTCGCGCGCCTCGGTGATGCGCGTGAGCGTGAGCGGATGGCTTCGCAGGTAGTCGGTGGTCTCGCCGAAGGCGTTCGCCTCGTTGGTGCGCATGCGCGACTGCAGCTTCGCGAAGAAATCCGCCATGCCGCGCGGGTCGAAATGGCTGCGCGCGAGCACCTGGATGCCGATGCGGTCGGCCTCGGATTCGCTCGCACGGGTGTAGTTGATCTGCCGCTGCTGCGCGAGGCCCATCGCCGTCACCATCGCCGCCTGTGCCGCATCGTCGGCCGAATTGCCGTGCGCCTGCTGCGCGATCACGATCGCGCCGAGCATCGCGAGCATGGTCGGGAGCTGGTCCTGCTTGGCGCGCTCGACGTTGCGCAGCACGTGCTGCTGCGTGACGTGCGAGATCTCGTGCGCCAGCACGCCGGCGACCTCGTCCTCGCGGTCGGCGGCCAGCACGAGGCCGGAGTTCATCCCGACATAGCCGCCCAGCGTCGCGAACGCGTTGATCTGGCGGTCGCGCAGCATGAAGAAGGTGAAGTTGCGCTTGCCGTCGTCGGTCGCGCCGGCGAGCCGCTGTCCCAGCGTGTCGAGCCAGCCGTCGATCAGCGGGTCTTCCAGCACGAACTCGTAGTGCCGCAGCTGGGCGAGCGTCATCGCCCCGTAGGCCTGCTCCTGCGCCGGCGTGATCAGCTCACCCGCCGACGAGCCGATGTCGGGCAGCCGCGGCTCCTGCGCGGAGGCGAGCGGCAGGACGAGCGCGGTGGTCAGGGCGGCGGCGAGCAGGGCGATGCGGAGCAAGGGCGTTTCCCGGTGCGTGGCGACGTCAGGCGGCAGGCCAGCATGCGGCCGCCCGGCGCGCGGGGCGTGAATCATCGGTTAAGTCCCGTTTGGACCGGCGACCGGCCGCTTCGTTCCCCCGCGCCGCTGTGTTCCGGCCCAAGGCTGGAAATGACGACGAACGGTCGCCATAGTCCTCCGACCCCCGCCCGGAGAGCCCCGTGAGCAGCCCCGCGAACATCGTCATCTACAGCACCGCCGTCTGCCCGTACTGCGTCGCCGCCAAGAATTTCCTGCAGAGCAAGGGCCAGACCTGGTCGGAAGTGCGGGTCGACACCGACCCCGAACAGCGCCGCCGGATGATCGAGATGACCGGCCGCACCAGCGTGCCGCAGATCTTCATCAACGAGACCCACGTCGGCGGCTACGACGACATGATCGCCCTGCATCGCAAGGGCGGCCTCGAGCCGTTGCTCGCCGGCCCGTCCACGCACTGACGCTTCCCAAGGCCGTGGCGCCTGCCGCCGGCCACTTCCACCGAGACCCCGATGAGCCAGACCCCGAACGACCGCGTCGCCGAATTCACCGCCTTCCGCAAGCGGATGAACGAGCGGATCCTCGCCGAGCCCAACCAGGTCGTGCGCCGCTTCTTCGCGCTCGACACGCAGACCTACCAGGCCGGCGCGCTGGACGTGAAGACCAAGGAGCTGCTCGGTCTGGTCGCGTCGATGGTCCTGCGCTGCGACGACTGCATCAGCTACCACGTCGCCCAGTGCAAGGAGGCCGGGGTCAGCCGCGAGGAGATGTTCGAGACCTTCTCGGTCGGCTTGGTCGTCGGCGGTTCGATCGTGATTCCGCACCTGCGCCGCGCCGTCGACTTCCTCGACCGGCTGGAGCAGGGCGAGGCCGTACCCGCGCCGCACGACCACGCCTGAGCGGCCGTTTCCGCGTTCTTCGACGTTCGTCCAAGGGCGGGCCCGCCGCCCTTCCGGCATAATGCGCGGCTGTTCATTCGGCGCCGTACGGTTACCCCGGCGGCGCCCATCTGCCGGAAATTCCAATGACGCAAACCATCACGGTCATCCGCGGCGACGGCATCGGCCCGGAAATCATGGACGCCACGCTGCGCGTCCTCGACGCGATGAAACTGGGCCTGGCCTACGAGTTCGCCGACGCCGGCCTCGTCGCCTTCGAGAAGCAGGGCGAGCTTCTGCCCGCGGCGACGATGGATTCCATCCGCCGCAACCGCATCGCGCTCAAGAGTCCGCTGACCACGCCGGTCGGCGAGGGCTTCTCGTCGATCAACGTCGAGCTGCGCAAGCGCTTCGACCTGTACGCGAACGTGCGTCCGGCGATCTCGTTCCCGAACACCAAGTCGCGCTTCGGTAGCGGCGTGAACCTCATCACCGTCCGCGAGAACACCGAGGGCGCCTACATCGGCGAGGGCCAGTCGGTGTCGGAGGACGGCGAGACCGCGGTGCTGCAGCAGAAGGTCACCCGCCGCGGTTCCGAGCGCATCGTCCGCTACGCCTTCGAGCTGGCCCGCCGCACCGGCCGCAAGAAGGTGACGGTCGTGCACAAGGCCAACATCCTGAAGTCGACGTCGGGTCTGTTCCTCAAGACCGCGCGCCTCGTCGCGCAGGACTATGCCGACATCGAATGCAACGAGATGATCGTGGACAACTGCTGCATGCAGCTGGTCATGAAGCCGGAGCAGTTCGACGTCATCGTGACCACGAACCTCTTCGGCGACATCATATCCGACCTCTGCGCCGGCCTCGTGGGCGGCCTGGGCCTCGCGCCCGGCGCGAACATCGGCACCGAAGCGGCGATCTTCGAGGCCGTGCACGGCACGGCGCCGGACATCGCGGGGCAGGGCAAGGCCAATCCGTGCGCGCTGCTGCTGGGCGCCGCGCAGATGCTCGACCACCTCGGCAAGTGCGAGGACGCCGAGCGCCTTCGCCGCGCGATCGTCGCCACGCTCGAAGCGAAGGATTCGCTGACGCCGGACCTCGGCGGAACGGGCACCACCACGACGTTCGCCGACGCGATCATCCGGCGCGTCTGACGCCTGCCCCGCGCATGAAAAAGGCCGCCCTCGGGCGGCCTTTTTCGTTTCCGGCCGGTCAGCGCCGGGACTGCAGCTTCGACAGCAGGCGCAGCATCTCCAGGTAGAGCCAGATCAGCGTCACGAGCAGGCCGAAGGCCGCGTACCACTCCATGTACTTCGGCGCGCCCTGCTCGACGCCCTGCTCGATGAAGTCGAAGTCGAGCACCAGGTTCAGTGCTGCGATCGTCACGACGAAGACGGAGAACAGGATGCCGACGGTGCCGCTGTCGTGGATGAAGCCGAAGCCCGAGAAGCCGAACAGCCGCATGCCCAGGTTGATCAGGTAGAGCAGGGCGATGCCGCCGGTCGCCGCCACGACGCCGAGCTTGAAGTTCTCGGTGGCGCGGATCAGCCCGCTGCGGTACGCGACCAGCAACGCGGCCAGCGTGCCGAACGTCAGGCCGACGGCCTGGATCACGATGCCCGGGTAGCGCTGCTCGAACACGCCCGAGATCGCGCCGAGGAACACGCCCTCGAGCAGCGCGTACAGCGGCGCGGTCACCCGCGACCACTGCTTGCGGAACATCGTGACGAGCGCCACGACGAACCCGCCGAGGCCGCCGCCGAGCACGTAGGGCATCGGATTGAAGGCATCCGGTGCGGCGAACAACTGCGACCAGGGCCAAAGCGCCGCGCCGAGCGTGAGCACCAGCAGCAGGGCCGTCCGGTTCACCGTGCCGTTCAGGCTCATCGCCCCGCCGTCGGAGCGCACGACGGCGCCGGAGCCGAGGTCGAGGAAGGTGGACGCCTTGAGCGCGGGGTTGCCGCTTCGCATGGCCGGATCCTTGGATCGCAGTGGAAAGCGTGAGGATAGCCCGCGCCCCGGCCGGCGCGCGCATTGACACCGGCGGGGTGCCCGCCGAGAATGTTCAGCCTTTCGCGGCGCTGGTGCGCGACGGAAGGCCCGGCCGGGGCATAGCGCAGTCTGGTAGCGCATCTGGTTTGGGACCAGAGGGTCGGGGGTTCGAATCCCTCTGCCCCGACCATTCCGGTTTGCGCCGGACCTGCTCTGGAGCATGCTCGGGATACGCGCCCGTAGCTCAACCGGATAGAGCACCGGCCTTCTAAGCCGGTGGTTGCAGGTTCGATTCCTGCCGGGCGCGCCGCGCAGCGATGATGTTCCAGCGTCGACGCGTATAAACGCGCCGTCGCGCGCTACGATAGTGAGACACCGGCGTGCTGTCGCATCTTGGACAGCCGCCCATGCGTTCTACGGTGGCTGTAGCTCAGTTGGTTAGAGTCCTGGATTGTGATTCCAGATGTCGGGGGTTCGAGTCCCCTCAGCCACCCCAGTTTCAACGTCGCGGTTGCGCAGATCGCGAACGGTGTTAAAATTCGCAGTACGGGCCGTTAGCTCAGTTGGTAGAGCAGTTGACTCTTAATCAATAGGTCCAAGGTTCGAATCCTTGACGGCCCACCAAATCGAAGCACCCGGCGACCCCGGGTGCTTTTTTTTGGTCGATCCGGCGGTTTGATCGCGAAAGTGGCGGAACTGGTAGACGCACTGGATTTAGGTTCCAGCGCCGCAAGGCGTGCGGGTTCGAGTCCCGCCTTTCGCACCACGCCGCACCGGGGAATGGATCCGATGCCACGCCCGAGCGCGGGTCCCCGCGTGTGAGGAGGCCCGCGGCGTGGGCCCATATGCCGCCGGCACGGCCCCAATCCGGCATCCAGCCCCCGACGATGCCCCGCGTTCGACGCGGCAGGCGCATGCCTCTGCTCCAGCGGCGGTCCGCCCGCGCCGATAGAGCGACGTGTACGGTCCACCGGCCCTGGAGGCATTGCGGCCGTCGATCACGGTTCGCGCAGCGCCGTGCGGCGGCGGCCGCCCGTCCGGGGGATGACCACTCGGCTGGCGCCCGCCCGCCCGATCCGCCAAACTATCGCGTTACTTAACGGGACGGCCGAGGCCGCGCTGTCCCGACCCGTCAGCTAGTTACGAGCCGCGCCACAGGCCGCGCGGTCGCAGGAGTGGATATGCAAGTTTCGGTCGAATCCGTCGGCAACCTCGAGCGCCGCATGACCCTGAGCCTCCCGGCCGACCAGCTGGAGACGGCCGTGTCGTCGCGCCTGCGTGAGATCGCGCGCGGCGCCAAGATCAAGGGCTTCCGCCCGGGTAAGGTGCCTGCGAAGGTCATCGAGCAGCGCTACGGCCCGCAGGTGCGCAGCGAGATCCTCGACCAGATGCTCGGCGACAGCTTCCGCAGCGCCGTGCGCGACAACGCGCTGCAGATCGCCGGCTCGCCGCGCATCGAGCCGTCGCAGGGCGATGACGGCCAGATCGCCTTCGTCGCCGACTTCGAAGTCGTCCCGGACTTCGGCAACATCGACGTCGCCACGCTGAAGGTCGTTCGCCACACGGCCGAAGTGACCGACGCCGACATCGACACGATGATCGAGAACCTGCGCCTGCAGCGCCGCACCTGGAACACGGTCGAGCGCGCCTCGATGACGGGTGATCTCGTCGAATTCGAGACCTGGTCGCAGGCGGGCGAGCAGCGCGTCCCGGCCGAGGGCATCGAGCGCGGCGCCGACGTGCTGGGCTCGGGCATGATGCTCGAGACGATCGAGCAGCAGCTGACGGGCACCAAGGCCGGCGAAAGCCGCCAGTTCGACGCCGACTTCCCGGCCGACTGGCGCGTCGAGGAATTCGCCGGCCGCACCGTGCAGGTGAACCTCAACGTCACCCGGGTCGCCGAGTCGGTGATGCCGGAGGTCGACGCCGACTTCATCCGCAGCTTCGGCGTGAAGAGCGGTGATCCGGAGCAGTTCCGTCAGGAAATCCGCTCCAACCTCGAGCGCGAGCTCAAGGGCGCGCTGATGAACCGCCTGCGTCGCGAGGTCGGCGAGCAGCTGATCGCCACGTACGAGCACGTCGAGCTGCCGCCGCGCCTGGTCGAGAACGAGGCTCGCGCGATCGGCGCGCAGGCGCTCGAGAACGCGCGCCAGCAGGGCCACCAGGGCGACCTGCCGGACGGCATGATGGAGCAGTTCATGGAGCCGGCGCGCAAGCGCGTGCTGGTGGGCCTGCTGGTCGGCGAGATCGCGCGTCGCAACGAGCTCCGCCTCGACCCGCGCCGCGTGAACGAGACCATGCGCCTGATCGCGTCGACGTACGAGGAGCCGCAGCAGGTCATCGAGCTGTACCGCAACGATGCCAACCTGATGCAGGGCCTGCAGAACCGCGTGATGGAGGAGCAGGTGATCGACTGGATCGCCGAGCGCGCCGAACACACCGAACAGCCGCTGACCTTCGCCGAGGCGATCCGCCAGTAAGGGCTTGTGCCGCGGTCCGGCCGGCCCCACTGTTGGCCGGACCGCACAGATAAAAAAGAGATCGACGCACCCATGGACAATCGCCCCCACGCCCTCAACCTCGTGCCGATGGTGGTCGAGCAGACCAGCCGCGGCGAGCGCGCGTACGACATCTACTCGCGCCTCCTCAAGGAGCGGGTGATCTTCCTGGTCGGTCCGATCGACGACCACATGGCGAATGTCATCGTCGCCCAGATGCTCTTCCTCGAGGCCGAGAACCCCGAGAAGGACATCAACCTGTACATCAACTCGCCCGGCGGCGTGGTCACGGCCGGCATGGCGATCTACGACACCATGCAGTACATCAAGCCGGACGTGAGCACGATCTGCGTCGGCCAGGCGGCCTCGATGGGCGCGCTGCTGCTCGCGTCGGGCACGGCGGGCAAGCGTTACGCCCTGCCGAATGCGCGCGTGATGATCCACCAGCCGCTCGGCGGCTTCCAGGGCCAGGCGTCGGACATCGACATCCATGCCCGCGAGATCCTGACGCTGCGCCAGCGCCTCAACGAGATCCTGGCCAAGCACACCGGCCAGCCGATCGAGACGATCGCCCGCGATACCGAGCGCGACAACTTCAAGAGCGCGCAGGCTTCGAAGGAATACGGCCTGGTCGACCAGGTGCTCGAGCGTCGCCCCGACGACTCGATCCAGGCCTCCTGAGGCGCCGTCCGCAGAGTCCGCGGACCGCCTTCACAAACCCCGGAAACGACGGCGTCCCGGGCCCCGCAGGGCCTCGGGACGCCGTGCTATCCTCGGGCCGCCATTCAGCGGTGTGCTCCCACACTGCGATATCAGGTAAAGCCAGGCAGAACATGAGCGACGACCGACAGGGCCGCACGGGCGAAAGCAGCAAGATCCTCTACTGCTCGTTCTGCGGAAAGAGCCAGCACGAGGTGCGCAAGCTCATCGCCGGCCCGAGCGTGTTCATCTGCGATGAATGCGTCGAGCTGTGCAACGACATCATCCGCGAGGAGCTCCAGGAGAAGGCGCAGTCCACGCGCAGCCACCTGCCGAAGCCGCGCGAGATCCTCGACGTGCTCGATCAGTACGTCATCGGCCAGCAGCGCGCCAAGCGCACGCTCGCGGTGGCCGTCTACAACCACTACAAGCGCATCGAGAGCCGCCAGCGCAACGACGACGTCGAGCTGGCGAAGTCGAACATCCTGCTGGTCGGCCCGACGGGCTCCGGCAAGACGCTGCTCGCCGAAACGCTGGCGCGCCTGCTCAACGTGCCGTTCACCATGGCCGATGCGACGACGCTGACCGAGGCCGGCTACGTCGGCGAGGACGTCGAGAACATCATCCAGAAGCTGCTGCAGAAGTGCGACTACGACGTCGACAAGGCGCAGCAGGGCATCGTGTACATCGACGAGATCGACAAGATCTCGCGCAAGTCGGACAACCCGTCGATCACGCGCGACGTCTCGGGCGAGGGCGTCCAGCAGGCGCTGCTCAAGCTCATCGAGGGCACGGTCGCCAGCGTGCCGCCGCAGGGCGGCCGCAAGCACCCGCAGCAGGAGTTCCTGCAGGTCGACACGCGCAACATCCTGTTCATCGTCGGCGGCGCCTTCGCGGGCCTCGACAAGATCATCCAGCAGCGCAGCACGGATTCCGGCGGCATCGGCTTCGGCGCGAAGGTGAAGAGCCAGGAGCGCAAGGCGGACATCGGCAAGGTGCTGGCCGAGGTCGAGCCCGAGGACCTGATCAAGTTCGGCCTGATCCCGGAGTTCGTCGGCCGCCTCCCGGTGATCGCGACGCTCGAGGAGCTGGACGAGCCGGCGCTGGTGAAGATCCTCACCGAGCCCAAGAACGCCATCACGAAGCAGTTCAAGAAGCTCTTCGAGATGGAGGGCGCGGAGCTCGAGTTCCGGCCGGACGCCCTCTCGGCGATCGCCAAGAAGGCGCTCAAGCGCAAGACCGGTGCGCGTGGCCTGCGCACGATCGTCGAGTCCGTGCTTCTGGACACGATGTACGAGCTGCCGTCGCTGGAGAACGTGAGCAAGGTGGTGGTGGACGAGACGGTGATCGAGCACAAGGCCGAGCCGTACCTGATCTACCAGAACCCGCCGGCGCCGCAGCCGAAGGCCGCATCCGGCGAATGAGCCGGACGGCTTCACCTGAACGGGCAGCTTCGGCTGCCCGTTTTCGTTTGTGCGCAACACCGTGCCGGCGCCCGTCTTCACGTGCCCGGGCGGGCGCGTCGCACGCGCTGGGATCGCGCGGCTCGACACTTGCGTCCGTATTCCGACGCGCCGGAATCCCGCGGCCGCTTGCGATGCGTCCCGTCGATTCAATCACTTGCGTGCACATCGCGGGTGGTATGACGCTTGCAACACTGCCGCGGGGCCCCATTAAGCCCCCAGACGTGGACCTCCACGCATCTTTTTCGGTGCCGGCCCCATTCTGGTCGACGCCATGATCCCGGGAGCAATTCGATGACCGACTCCACCGCCCGCGAGTCCCAGGACCTCGCCGTCCTGCCGCTCCGCGACGTCGTGGTTTTTCCGCATATGGTCATTCCGCTGTTCGTCGGCCGCGAGAAGTCCATCCGCGCCCTCGACCACGCCATGGAGTCCGACAAGCGAATCCTGCTGGTGGCGCAGAAGTCGGCTGACGTGGACGACCCCTCGGGCGGCGACCTCTACTCCGTCGGCACCCTCGCGCACGTCCTGCAGCTGCTGAAGCTGCCCGACGGCACCATCAAGGTGCTGGTCGAGGGCGTCTCGCGCGCCCGGGTCGACAAGGTGACCGAGAAGGGCGGGGCGCTCGTGGGCCGCGCGCAGGTGATCGACGCCGGCGAGGACCGCGACGAGCGCGAGATCGAGGCGGTCACCCGCACGCTGCTGGGCCTGTTCGAGCAGTACGTGAAGTCCAACCGCAAGCTCCCGCCCGAGCTCATGCAGACGCTCTCGGGCATCGACGAGCCCGGCCGCCTGGCCGACACCATCGCCGCGCACCTGTCGGTGCGCATCTCGGAGAAGCAGCGCCTGCTGGAAGCCAGCGGCGTCGGCGCGCGCCTGGAGATGCTGGTCGGCTTCGTCGACGGCGAGATCGACGTGCAGCAGCTGGAGAAGCGCATCCGCGGCCGCGTGAAGTCGCAGATGGAGAAGAGCCAGCGCGAGTACTACCTCAACGAGCAGATGAAGGCGATCCAGAAGGAACTGGGCGAGCTCGACGATGCGCCGAACGACATCGACGAGCTGACCCGCAAGATCGCCGAGGCGGGAATGCCGAAGGAAGTCGAGGCGAAGGCCAAGGCCGAACTCAACAAGCTCAAGCAGATGTCGCCGATGTCGGCCGAGAGCGCCGTCGTGCGCAATTACCTCGACTGGCTGCTCGGCGTGCCGTGGAAGAAGCGCTCGAAGGTCCGCAAGGACCTGAAGGTCGCGCAGGACGTGCTCGATGCCGACCACTTCGGCCTCGAGAAGGTCAAGGAACGCATCCTCGAATACCTCGCGGTGCAGACGCGCGTGCAGAAGATGCGCGGCCCGATCCTGTGCCTCGTCGGCCCGCCCGGCGTGGGCAAGACGTCGCTCGGCCAGTCGATCGCCAAGGCGACCAACCGCAAGTTCGTGCGCATGTCGCTCGGCGGCGTGCGCGACGAGGCCGAGATCCGTGGGCATCGCCGCACGTACGTCGGCTCGATGCCGGGCCGCATCGTGCAGAACCTCAACAAGGTCGGCAGCAAGAACCCGCTGTTCGTCCTCGACGAGATCGACAAGATGGCGATGGACTTCCGCGGCGATCCGTCGGCCGCGCTGCTCGAGGTGCTCGATCCCGAGCAGAACAGCGCCTTCAACGACCATTACCTCGAAGTCGACCTCGACCTGTCGGAAGTGATGTTCGTCGCGACATCGAATTCGCTGAACATCCCCGGCCCGTTGCTCGACCGCATGGAAGTCATCCGGATTCCGGGTTACACGGAAGAAGAGAAGCTCAACATCGCCGAGCGTTACCTGCTGCCGAAGCAGGTGAAGGCCAACGGCCTGCGCGAGGACGAGATCAAGGTCACCGAGGACGCGCTGCGCGACACCGTCCGCTACTACACGCGCGAGTCCGGCGTGCGAAACCTCGAGCGCCAGGTGGCCAAGATGTGCCGCAAGGTGGTCAAGGAGCTCGCGCTCGCCGGTCCGAAGGTCCGCAAGGGCCCGGTGCTCATCAACACGAAGAATCTCGAGAAGTACCTCGGCGTGCAGCAGTACGACTTCGGTCGCGCGGAGGAGCAGAACGAGATCGGCCTGGTCACCGGCCTGGCGTGGACGCAGGTCGGCGGCGACCTCATGCAGATCGAAGCGGCGAGCGTGCCCGGCAAGGGCGCGATGCTGCTCACCGGCCAGCTCGGTGACGTCATGAAGGAGTCCGCGTCGGCTGCGCTGTCGGTCGTACGCGGCCGTGCCGAGCGGCTGGGCATCGACATCGACTTCCTCACCAAGCACGACCTCCACGTGCACGTGCCCGAAGGCGCGGTGCCGAAGGACGGTCCGTCCGCGGGCATCGCGATGGTCACTGCGCTCGTCTCGCTGCTGACGCGCAATCCGATCAAGGCCGACGTGGCCATGACGGGCGAGATCACCCTGCGCGGCCGCGTGCTCGCGATCGGCGGGCTGCGCGAAAAGCTGCTCGCCGCGCTGCGCGGCGGGATCAAGACCGTGATCATCCCGGACGAGAACAAGAAGGATCTCGTCGACATGCCCAAGTCTGTGACGAAGGGCCTGCGCATCGTGCCGGTGAAGTGGATCGAGGAAGTGCTCGACGTCGCACTGGAGCGCCCGGTGACCCCGGCGCTGCCGCCGACACCGGCGCCGGAAGAGATGCCCGTGCACGAAGCGCCGGTCTCCGGCACACCGGTCGAGATCACCCATTGACCGTACGTCGCCCGATGTGCTGAGGCGCCGGAAAGCCGCGTCATTGCTGGCTTTCCGGCTTGCGCCCTTCGCGAAGCCGCTGGTATAACGGCGCCGTCCGCGTAACGACCTCGTGAACTCGCGGAAGGTCGATCAGGGGACCCTGCCGGACAGCAGGCCTGTCCGGTTCTCAGTACACACGCGGCTGCATGCCGCCCACGGAGTAGAAGAATGAATAAAGCCGATTTTGTGGCGGCGATCGCCGACGCCGCCGAGCTGTCGCGCGCCGAAGCCGCCAATGCCGTCGACGCGATGGTCAGCGTGATCACCAAGACGCTGAAGAAGGGCGAGAACGTCACGCTCGTTGGCTTCGGCACGTTCGAGGTGCGCGAGCGCGCCGCGCGCGATGGTCGCAACCCGAAGACGGGCGAGACGATCAAGATCGCCGCGTCGAAGAATCCGTCGTTCAAGGCTGGCAAGGCCCTGAAGGACGCTGTAAACTAAGCAGCTCGCCCGCCAGTGCCGCTTGCGGCTGGTCGAAACCGGGTGCTTAGCTCAGCGGTAGAGCGTCTCCTTTACACGGAGAGGGTCGGGGGTTCGAAACCCTCAGCACCCACCAAGCAGCCCGGCAGGCGGAAGTTTCAAGCGCGGAGTGGTAGTTCAGTCGGTTAGAATGCTGGCCTGTCACGCCGGAGGTCGCGGGTTCGAGTCCCGTCCACTCCGCCAGTTGTTCCGAAGGCGCCGCATGCGGCGCCTTCGTTTTCCGGATCGCACGTCCGGGCGGCTCGTCCGCGAAACGCGCGGGCAGCCACGGCTGTCGCAGCAAATGGAGCGGTAGTTCAGTCGGTTAGAATGCTGGCCTGTCACGCCGGAGGTCGCGGGTTCGAGTCCCGTCCGCTCCGCCATCTTCGAAAAGCGCCGGAAACGGCGCTTTTCCTTTTTCCGGCATCGGTTCACGGGTTTTACAGCCGTCCGCGGCTCCGGCAAGCGGCTACACTGTGGGGCTTCGCCCAACGCCGCCTCCGCAATGCTGCAGACCCTACGCGACAAGACTTCCGGGTGGATCGCCACCGCGGTGCTCGGCCTGCTGATCGTGCCGTTCGCCTTCGTGGGCGTGGAAGACTACTTCCGCCAGAGCCGTGACATGCCGGCCGCCTCGATCAGCGCGCCGCCCGCGTGGTGGCCGTCCGCGCCGTCCTTCTGGCCGGTGTCGACGCTGTGGACGCACCAGGACGTGACGCAGCAGCAGTTCCGTGAGCGTTTCGAGCAGGAGCGCCAGGCGCAGCGCCAGCAGAAGGGCGCGCAGTTCGACTCGCGCGAGTTCGAGAGCGCCGACAGCAAGCGCAAGGTGCTCGACGGCCTGATCGACGAGCGCGTGCAGGGCCTGTGGGCGACGCGCCAGGGCATCCGCGTCAGCGATGCCATGGTCGCCGGCGAGATCGCCGCGATCCCGGCGTTCCAGAGCAACGGCAAGTTCGACATGCAGCAGTACCGGCTGGCGCTGCGCACGCTGAATCCGCCGCGCACGGAAGCCCAGTTCGAGCAGCTCGTGCGCGAGGGGCTCGCGCAGTCGCTGCTGCGCACCACGGTCGGCTCCACGGCTTTCACCACCGCCGGGCAAACGGATCGCCTGATCGCCCTGCTCGGCGAGCGCCGCGACCTGTCGGCGGTCGAAATCCCGGCGCCGGCCGCGGACACCGCGCCCGTGTCGAACGCCGAGATGGACACCTGGTACCGCGCGCACAGCGGCCAGTACCGCGCACCGGAAACCGTCACGCTCGAGTACGTCGATATCGACGCGGCGACGCTCCCGGCGCCCGCCGTGGACGAGGCCGCGCTGCGCGAGCGCTACGAGCAGGAGAAGACCCGTTTCGTGGCCGCCGAGCAGCGGCAGGCCGCCCACATCCTCATCAGCGTGCCCGCCGGGGCCACGCCGGCTGTCGAGAAGGCCGCTCAGGCCAAGGCCGCGGCGCTCGCCGCACAGGCCAAGGCGCCGGGCGCCGACTTCGCGGCGCTCGCCCGCGCCAACAGCGACGACACCGGCTCCAAGGCCGCCGGTGGCGATCTCGGCCTGGTGTCGAAGGGCGCGCTGGCGCCCCCGTTCGAGAAGGCACTCTTCTCGATGCAGCCGGGCCAGGTGAGCGACCCGGTGCGGACCGAGTTCGGCTGGCACGTGATCCAGCTGCGCCAGGTGCAGGCCGGCCGCCAGGAAGCCTTCGAGCAGGTCCGTCCGGCACTCGAGAAGGAAGTCCTCGAAAGCGGTCGCGAGCGCCAGTTCAACGAGATCACGTCGAAGCTGGTCGACGCCGTGCTCAAGAATCCGTCCTCGCTCGGCCCCGCCGCGCGCCAGGTCGGCGTGCCGGTGCAGACGGCCGGCCCGATCGCGCGCGGCCAGGGCACGGGCGTGCTCGCCAACCCGCTGGTGCAGCGCACCGCGTTCTCGGAGTCGGCGATCGCGCAGGGCATGGTCTCCGACCCGATCGACGTCGGCCAGAACCACAGCGTCGTGCTGCGCGTCACCGCGCACAAGCCGGCGCGCCAGCTGGCGCTAGCCGAAGTCCGTGATCGCGTCGTGGCCGCGATCCATGCCGATCGCCAGATGAAGGCGGCCCAGCAGCGCGCGGATGCGCTGGTCGCGCAGGTGAAGGGCGGGCAGTCGCTCGCGGCCGTCGCCGCGGCGCAGGGGCTCGCACCGCCAAAACGCATCGTGGGCGTACCGCGCGGTGCGGAGGTGATGGCGCCTGGCGTTTCCGACGCGTTCTTCGCAACGTATGCCGCGAAGGGTAAGGGTGTTCCCGTCGGGGCGAAGGTTCTGCCGGATGGCCGAGCCATCGTGTTCATGGTCGACGCGCTGCAGCCCGGCACGGTGGCCGACGTGGGCGGCGACGCCGCCGCGCTGGGCCGCCAGGTCGCGCAGCTGCGCGGGATGGTCGATCTCGACGTCGTCGTGCGGGAGCTCCGCCGCAGCTACAAGATCAAGGTCAACGAGACGAATCTCTGAGGCATGGTGGCGACCGAGCGTCGCCGTCAGGACGAACGAAAAGCCCGGCTCCGGCCGGGCTTTTTTCGTATTGCCGTACGGCGCGAACGATGCGGCGATCGATGCGGGCCTTCCCATCAAGTCACGGTCCGCCGCATCTACGACCAGCCACGTGCGCACAAGCCGGAGACAACGTTTTTCCTTTGCCCAGACATGAAAAAGCCCGGCATGAGCCGGGCTTTTTCGTACTGCCTTCCGGGGACTCAGTCGTCGTCGCCGATGCCGGTCATGCCCAGGATGTTGTAGCCCGAGTCGACGTACGTGACTTCACCGGTGATGCCGAGCGCGAGGTCCGAGCACATGAAGGCGGCGGCGTTGCCGACGTCTTCGATCGTCACGCTGCGCCGCATCGGCGCGTACGTCTCGAAGTGATGCAGCATCTTGCGGAAATTGGCGATGCCTGCCGCGGCGAGCGTCTTGATCGGGCCGGCCGAGATCGCGTTGACGCGCGTGCCTTCCGGGCCGAGGTTCAGCGCCAGGTAGCGCACCGTCGCCTCGAGGCTCGCCTTCGCGACGCCCATGACGTTGTAGTTCTGCAGTGCGCGCTCGGCGCCGAGGTAGCTCAGCGTGAGGATCGAGCCGTTGCGGCCGGCCATCATCGGTCGCGCGGCCTTGGCCAGCGCGGCCAGCGAGTACGCCGAGATGTCGTGCGCCATCGCGAAGTTCTCGCGGGTCAGGCCGTCGAGGAACTCGCCTTCGATGGCTTCGCGCGGCGCGTAGGCGATGGCGTGGACCACGATGTCGAGGCTGTCCCAGCGCTGGCCGAGCTGCGCGAAGCACTCGGCGATCTGCGCATCGGAGGACACGTCGAGCGGGATCACGATGTCGCTGCCGCATTCGGCGGCCGCGGCTTCGACGCGCGACTTCAGCTTGTCGTTCTGGTACGTGAAGGCGAGCTCGGCGCCCTCGCGGCGCATCGCCTCGGCGATGCCGGTGGCGATCGAGCGCTGGCTCGCGATGCCCGTGATCAGTGCGCGCTTGCCCTGCAGGAAACCCATGTGCTCTCCGTGACTGGCGCCCGCCATGCGGCGGGCGGGCGCCGTAGTGTGCCCGCCCGGGCGACCGGAGGCTACTTCGAGGCCAGCGCGTCGACCGCCAGAACCATGCCGGGCGCGAGCAGGCGACCGCCCTTGAGGTCGTTGAGGTTCAGCAGGTCGGCCACGGAAACCTTGTACCGGCGCGCGATGAGCCACAGGTTCTCGCCGACCGCCACCACGTGGCGACGCGGCGACGGGGCGGGCGCCGCGACCTGGGCGACAGCGGCGACGGGCGCCGGCGGCAGCGTTCCGGAGGCGACCTGCGCGACCGTGTCCGTCGATGCGGAACCCGAAGCGACAGGCGACGAGCCGAGTGCAGCGGCCGCCGAACCGGCGGCGAGCACCGACGGGGCGGACACGGCGGCGAGGGCCGCGGAGGGCTTCGACGGCGCCATCGCCACCAGCGCCTGCGACGAGGCGACCGGGCCCAGCGTGCGCAGCGGGCGGTCGAGCGCCGCGAGGAAGCGCGGCTGCTTCTCGGCCTGCGCGATCACGCACGAGATCGCATGCAGCTTGTCGTCGTACACCTGGGTGATGCCCGACAGGCCCTGCAGGGATTCCGGCTTGGCGGTGCGAGCGGTCTGTCCAGCGCGCTTCATCGCGCCGAAGACGCGGTACTCGCCGGCGTTGTAGGCCATCACGGCGAGGCGCCAGTTGCCACCGAACATGCCGTGCAGCGTCTTGAGGTAGCGGACGGCGGCGCGGGTGGAGTCGACCGGCGACATGCGCCCGTCGTAACCGGCGCTCATCGGGACGCGGTGGTTGCGGGCGGTGGTGCCGATCATCTGCCACAGCCCTGCCGGACCGGCGGGGCTGCGCGCGCTCGGCTTGTAGCCGCTCTCGACGAACGGGATCAACGCGTACTCCGTCGGCAGGTTCGCCGCGCGCAGCGACTCGACGACGTGTCCGAACAGCACCAGCGTCTGGTCGTTCGGATTCGCGAGCTTCTCGGCCGCGTTCGAATACTGGCGGGCCCAGCGCGACGCATCGGCCGGGCAGCTCGGCTCGGCGAGACCGGCGCGGAAGTGCTCGAAGACCTCGCGGCCGTTCGCGCCGGAGGCCGCTTGGGCGGGGCCCGAAATCGCGAGGCCGAGCGACACCGCGAGCGCCGCAGCGCTCGTCTTACTAATAAGAATATTCATGCCGCGAACCCGTCCTTCCACGCACGGAGCGTGGCGAGGGTTTCCGCCGGTCCGTGCGGCGTACGGCCGAGGTGGCGCGTCGCGGCGTCGATGACGGCGGGCTGGTCGCAACGCAGGAACGGATTGCAGTCGAGTTCGCTTCCGATCGTGGACGGGAGCGTGGGCTGTCGAGCGTCTCGCATGGTCTTGGCCTCCTTCATGCGGCGCCGGAGCGCCGCGTTGTCGGGATCGACCACCGCCGCGAATGCGGCATTGGCCAGCGTGTACTCGTGCCCGCAGCAGACCCGGGTGTCGGGTGGGAGCGCTGCGAGCCTCCCCAACGAGTTCTCCATCTGGACGGCGTCGCCTTCGAAGAGGCGCCCGCAGCCCAGGCTGAAGAGGGTGTCGCCGCAGAACAGCACCGGGGATTCCCCGGCCGACTCCACGACGAAAGCGATGTGCGTGCGCGTGTGCCCGGGCACATGGAGCACGCGGATGGTCCAGCCCTCGACGGTGTAGGTATCGCCGTCGGCGGCGCGGTGGAGGGGCAGGTCGACGCGATCGTCGTCCGGCCCGTAGACGGGCGTGCCGGGCCAGCGCTCGAGGAGCGACGCGCTTCCTGCGACGTGGTCGGCGTGGTGGTGCGTCAGCAGAAGCGCGGCGGGCTCGAACGTCTCGGCGTTCGCGGCCTCCAGGACCGGGGCGGCTTCGCCCGGGTCGACCACCAGCGCTCGGCCCTGGTCATTGCGGAGAACCCAGATGTAGTTGTCGACGCGCGCAGGCAGGCACTGCAGTCGCATGGCAATTACCTCCGTTCGGTGAGTGCCACCTCAGCGCGATGCCTCCTGAATACGCTGAACGGCTGGGGTGGGGCGACCGATGACCGGGCGGACCTTGCCGGCCGGGGTCGGCCGCGTCAACCCTCGGTGACCGTGACGAACGTCCCTCACCGGCCGAAGACCTCGAACAATGCCCGCTAAACCCCTGATGCCACTGGGCGCCAGCCCATCCGCCGGCGTATCGACGCGATCCGACGAGCGGTCGGCCCCCGGTCCCGGGCACAATGGGCCATGCGTGAAATCCCGATTAAGACGGCCAAGGCGGTCGAGATCCACACCGACGGCGCCTGCCTCGGCAATCCCGGACCTGGCGGCTGGGGCGCGCTGCTGCGCTACAAGGGCCGGGAACGCGAGCTGGCGGGCGGGGATCCGGCCACCACCAACAACCGGATGGAGCTCATGGCGGCCATCCAGGCGCTCGAGACGCTGACCGAGCCCTGCACGGTCGACCTCTTCACCGACTCCCAATACGTGCGCCAGGGCATCACCGAATGGATGCCCGGCTGGGTGCGCCGCAACTGGAAGACCGCCGGCGGCGATCCGGTGAAGAACCGCGACCTGTGGGAGCGCCTGCATGCCGCGACGCATCGGCACACGGTCGCCTGGCACTGGGTCAAGGGCCACAACGGCCATCCCGACAACGAGCGCGTCGACGGACTCGCGCGCGCCGCCGCGGTGGCCGCGCGCGAAGGCGCGACGCTCGGTGCATGACGCCGAAGCGTGACCGGCTCGCACCGTGCGCACACGCCGGTGCGACGCGCGCTCGCTAACCTGTGCACTTCGACGTCCGGACTTCCCGATGCGCCAGGTCATCCTCGATACCGAAACCACCGGCCTGAGCTGGGAGCGCGGCTGCCGTGTCGTCGAGATCGGCTGCGTGGAATTCGTCGAGCGCCGTCCCACGGGACGCACCTTCCACCGCTACCTCAATCCCGACTGCGATTTCGAACCGGGCGCGGCCGAAGTCACCGGCCTGACGCTGGATTTCCTGTCGGACAAGCCGCGCTTCGCCGAAGTGGTGGACGAGTTCCTCGCCTTCATCGAGGGTGCGGAACTGGTCATCCACAACGCGGACTTCGACGTCGGCTTCCTCGACAACGAGCTGCGACTGTGCGGCGCGCACTACGGGTGCCTGTCCGCGCGCTGCCGCGTCGAGGACACGCTGCGACTCGCGCGCAAGCGCTACCCGGGCCAGCGCAATTCGCTCGATGCGCTGTGCCGTCGCCTCGGCGTCGACAACTCGTCGCGCCAGCTGCACGGCGCGCTGCTCGACGCCCAGCTGCTCGCGGAGGTCTACATCGGCCTGACGTCGGGGCAGACCGACCTCGGCTTCGCCGACGCCTCGGCCGATTCCAACAGCGATGCGCTGCCGTTCGAGATCGACCTGAGCCGCCCACGCCCGCGCGTGCAGCCCACCGTCGAGGAACTCGCGGCGCACGAAGCGCGCCTTGCGTTGCTGCGGAACAAGGCGGGCAATGCGGTGTGGGATCGCTTTGCCGAGAACGCCGGCGGCGACGAGGCGCTCGCGCCGGCCTGAGGCGCTGTCGGCCGCGAGTCGGTCGGCACGGAAATGCGGTCTGCCGTGTGCGCTCGCTCAGGCGCGGACCGATCCGTCGCGATGCGCCAAAAAGACAGGACCTCGCGGCGCGCTGGTTGGGGGGTTCGCGGCGTGCGACGACTGGGGAAGTCTGCCGCCGTTCGCGCCCTGCGGTTGCGGGATTGCGGCCTTCGGTTCCGGCAGCGCGCGCTTCTCGAATGGCCTAGGTCCGACGCACCAGCACGACGGTGATGTTGTCCGAGCCGCCGCCGTCGAGCGCCGCGGCGACGAGCGTCTCCGCGCATTCCTGCGCGCTGCAGTCGAGCCGGGCAAGGATCCGCGCGATCGCGCGATCGTCGACTTCCTCGGTCAGGCCGTCGCTGCACAGCAGCAGCTGCATGCCGGTGCGCAGTTCGCCCGTCATCGTCTCGACGTTGAGGCTGCGCGGGTCGGTGACGCCGAGCGCCTGCGTGACGACGTTGCGGTGCGGATGGCTGCGCGCCTGCTCCTGCGTGAGCGTGCCGTTGGCGATCAGCTCCTGCACGTAGCTGTGGTCCTGCGAGAGCTGCAGCAGCTGGCCTTCGCGCCAGAGGTAGACGCGGCTGTCGCCGACCCAGGCGACTTCGAAGCGCTCGCCGCGGATGCGCGCCGCCACGACGGTCGTGCCCATCGGCAGCGCGTCGTTGCGCCGACGCGAGGTCGCCATGATCTCCTCGTCGGCGATGCGGATCGCCTGCGCGAGCGGGGTGCCGTCGCGCACTTCCCGCACGATCGTGTCCCGCGCCAGCGCGCTCGCCACTTCGCCGTACTCGTGGCCCCCCATGCCGTCGGCGACGAGCCACAGGCCCAGCTCGCCATCGGCGTAATAGGTGTCCTCGTTGAGCTCGCGACGCAGTCCTGCGTGGGTGAGATGTCCGTATTCGATCATGTGCTCGCACGCCGGCCGACTGGCCCGTCGAATCATCGGCGGGGTCGGGGCCGAGGGCAAGGTGGGAAAACACTTATATGAGGCCGCGTGCGCTCGTCGCCGGGCCGGCTGGACCGATCGGCGTGATGCGGGGCGGGCACGGATGGGAGCGCCGGCGGGGACGGACGGGGCCGGATGTCGCCGTTCGCCTCTGCATCGACCGAGGCATCGGGCCACTGCATGTTCGGCCTTCGCCGACGACGGCCCGCTTTACGCTGGCGCCAGGGACGTGCGGCGGTCGGGATAGATCCGGGCGATCCATTGCCGACACCCGCGCTGGGCGCGCGCGGCCTTCGGCCGTCCAGAACGGCTGTCCTGCCGTTTGTCGAACCCGGCGAGGCGCGGCACCGACCGACTCGACCACCACAAGAAAAAAGGCCCCCTTTCGGGAGCCTTTCTTCATCTGTCTGGCGGAGAGGGAGGGATTCGAACCCTCGGTACGCTATAAACGTACGCCTGATTTCGAGTCAGGTACATTCAACCACTCTGCCACCTCTCCGTGGCCCCGACGGCGTACCGGCGGGCCGCGCATCATACGGCGCGGGCGGGGCGGGCGACAAGGGCGGGGCGGTGGCGGCGTTACACTTCGCGTCCCCGTTTGCGAGGCTGCCCATGTCCGAGATCCTGGTGCCCGTGTCGTTCGGCGAGCTGCTGGACAAGATCGCGATCCTGCAGATCAAGTCCGAGCGCATGAAGGACGAGGCCAAGCTGGCCAACGTCCGCAAGGAACTGTGGGCCCTCGAGAAGACCTGGATGGCGCATCCGGCCGCCGGGCACGACATCGTCCGCCTGCGTGCCGACCTCAAGGCCGTGAACGAGCGGCTGTGGGAGATCGAGGACGACATCCGCATCAAGGAGAAGCGGCAGGAATTCGACGCCGAGTTCATCCGGCTCGCCCGCGCCGTCTACTTCGAGAACGACGAGCGCGCGCGCATCAAGAAGGACATCAACCTCGCCCTGGGCTCGTCCTATGTCGAGGAGAAGTCGTACCAGGATTACCGCCAGCCGGGCGTCTGACCGGCCTCAACCGGCCTCGGCGACGAAGCGCTCGAACGCGGCGGTGGCGTCGTCGACGGTGACGAGATCCATGACGCCGTCGGCCTCGATCTTCGTTCCCCACTTGAGTTCCGCCGCGGGCCTGCCGCGGTAGCGACGTGCGGCATCGTCGTAGCGGTCCACGCAGTAGCGCAGGTCGCTGTACGGACCGCTGCGGACCGGGTTGCTGGCCGCGTGCAGTCCCAAGACCTTCGTGCCCATCGCGTTCGCGATGTGCATCGGCCCGGCGTCCGGCGTGACCAGCAGGTCGGCGCGCGCGAGCAGGGCGGGCAGTTGCTTGAGGGTATCGCGGCCGATCAGGTCCAGGGCCGGCCCCTGCATCGCGGCGAGGATCGCGTCGCCCGTGTCCCGTTCCAGCGCGCTGCGCCCGCCGCACAGCACGACGCGCCATCCGCGCGCGATCGCATGGTCGGCGAGCGCGGCGTACCGCTCGCTGCGCCAGTTCCGCAGCACGTGGCTCGAGCAGGGCGAGATCGCCAGTACGCGGCGACCGTCGTCGTCCCACTGGGCGGCCGCCCAGTCGTAGGCGTCCTGCGGCACCGGCAGGTCCCACCGCACGGGGGCGCGTTGCAGTCCGATCGGCTCGCAGAAGCTGCCGATCGCGTCGAGCACGTGCTGCCCCGGGCGGTCGGCGATGCGCTCGCGGACGAACAGGCCGTGCAGGTCCTTCGACCGGCTGCGGTCGTAGCCGATGCGCCGATGCGCCGGTACGAAGGCCGAGAGGAGGTTCGCGCGCGCCGCCACCTGCAACTGCAGCAGCGCATCGAGCGGGCGGCCGAAGCGGCGGCGCAGCTCGCGCATCCCGGCCAGTCCGCTCTTCTTGTCGTATTCGATGAACTCGACGCCCGGCAGGCCCTCGAGCAGACGGTGCTCGCCGCGTCCGATGATCCAGCTGATGCGCACCCCGGGGATGCCGGCCTGAAGGCTGTGCACGAGCGGCAGCACGTGGGTGACGTCGCCGAGCGCGGACAGGCGCATCAGCCCGACATGCGCGCCGGCGGGAAGCGGAAGGGCTCGTGACATGCGCTGCTAGACTCCGGTCATGGCGACCGCGCATGCCGACGACGCACGGATCGAGTTCGACGGCCCCGAGGGCCGCGGCGCGATTGTGTTCGACCGCGAGCGTACCGGACAAGCGACGCCCGACTGGTTCTCCGCGATCGCCTGGGGCGAGCGGGCCCGGCCCGTGGAAACCGGGGGCCGCGGCGCGGCCTGGTTCGTCGATGCGCCGTTCGGCGCCTGCGTGCTGCGCCACTACCGTCGGGGCGGCCTCGTCGCCCGCGTCAGCCGCAACGACTATCTCTGGCAGGGCGAATCCCGCGTGCGCAGCGTCGCCGAGTTCGCGCTCACCCGCGAAGCCGCGCGCCGCGGCGTTCCGGTGCCGACACCGCTCGCGGCGTTCTACGTCCGGCGGGGCTTCCGCTACCGGGCGGCGATCCTCGTCGAGCGCCTGCGCAACGTCGAGACGCTGGCCGCGCTCGCGATCGAGGGTGCCGCGCCCTGGGAAGACGCCGGCCGGCTGGTCGCACGCATGCATCGCGCCGGCCTCGACCACGCGGACCTCAATGCGGACAACCTGCTGTTCGACCGCGACGGCCGTGGCTGGGTGATCGACCTCGATCGCGGGCTGTTCCGCACGATCGGCAGTGGCTGGCGCCACCGCAACCTCGCGCGGCTGCACCGCTCGCTTCTGAAGCGGCGCGGCGTGCGCGACATCGGCGAGGTCGAGGAGGATTTCATGCGCCTGCACGAGGCGTACGACGCGGCGTGGGGCGCGGCATGAGCGCCTGGACGCTGCGGCTGCACGGGGTCGGCAGCGCGTCCGCGGTCGCACTCGGCTCCGCGATGGCGACGATCGAGCGCGACGGCGCGCCGTGGCTCACCATCGACTGCGGCGCCGAGGGACTCACTGCCTACCAGGCGCAGTACGGGCAATCGCCGCGCGCGCTGTTCGTGACGCATGCGCACCTCGACCACGTCGGGGGTTTCGAGCGCCTGTTCGTCGATGCGTATTTCGATCCAGCGCGGCGCGGACAGGTGGTCGTCTACGTGCCGGCGCCGCTCGTGCCGGTGCTGCACCAGCGCGTGGCGAGTTATCCGAACGTGCTCGCCGAGGGCGGCGCGAATTTCTGGGACGCGTTTCGGCTGGTGCCCGTCGGCGATGCGTTCTGGCACGACGGCCTTCGCCTCGAGGTGTTCCCCGCGCGCCACCATTGGCCGGACACCGCCTTCGGCCTGCGCCTGCGCGGCAGCCTCGTCTGGACCGGCGATACCCGGCCCATCCCGGAGACGCTGGCGCGGTATGCGGACGCCGCCGAACTCGTGCTGCACGACTGCGGATTGCACGGCAATCCGTCGCACACCGGCATCGACGACCTGGAGCGCGAATACCCGCGTGACCTGCTCGATCGCTGCGTGCTCTACCACTATGCGAGCGTCGCCGACGGCGAAGCGCTCGCGGCGCGTGGGTATCGCATCGGGCATCCGGGCGAAGCGGTCGGGCTCGCGCCGCCGACCGCGCACCGCGCCGAGCCCTGGAACGGCTGAGCCGTCGCGCTCCGACCACGCGCGGCGGCCTAGGCTGCCCGCCATCCGAACCGGAGAGCCCTCATGTCCAAGCGTCGACACCGCATCCGCGTGTTCCTGACCGAGCCGGGCCGTCTCGAACTCGCGACGCTGCTCACGCCGTGGCTGCGCGTCGGCGCCCCGTTCGGCGCTTATGTCGAATGCCGCAAGGCCGATCCCGATGGCGCCTTCTTCGAGCTGGTCCTCGACATGCAGCAGGACGACGACGACAGCGTGGACGTACGCCTGAGCGTGCCGCACCACTTCATCGCCGGCATGCTCGACGTGTCGGACTTCGACGCCTTCTCGGCGCTGTATTCCGACTGAGGCGGGGCTTCGCCCGTGAAGCGGACGCCCGAAAGGGCGATGACCCCGCCGGCTGGCCTCGGCACCCGCATCAGTCGATACCGTTGCTGCCTTCCGGCCCTGGCGGGGTTTTCGACCTAGCGTCGCGAGGGGCCGACGGGGCCACCATAGAGACTTGCGTGGAGCACGCCGCGGAAGCGGCGGTGATATGGCGGAGAGAGGGGGATTCGAACCCCCGAAGCGCGGTTTAGACGCTTACACACTTTCCAGGCGTGCTCCTTCAACCACTCGGACACCTCTCCGCACCTGGCCTGGTTCCGGCATCCGGCCGTCGTCAGGGGCGCCGATTCTACGCCGCGGCGGCCCGCAGCCACAAGGCGCGCACGGGCTGCGACGGGCCTCTGGCACAATCGCCGCACCTCGCCGGAGACGCCGGCGGCCCCCGCCGGATCCGCATGTCCTACCTCGTCCTCGCCCGCAAATGGCGCCCGAAGCGCTTCGCCGAACTGGTCGGCCAGGAGCACGTGGTGCGGGCGTTGACCAACGCGCTGGACAGTGGACGCGTGCACCACGCCTTCCTGTTCACCGGCACCCGCGGCGTCGGCAAGACCACCATCGCGCGCATCTTCGCGAAGTCGATGAACTGCGAGCGCGGCACGTCGGCGGACCCCTGTGGCGAGTGCAATTCCTGCCGCGACATCGACGCCGGCCGCTTCATCGACCTGCTCGAGATCGACGCGGCGAGCAACACCGGCGTGGACGACGTGCGCGAGGTGATCGATAACGCGCAGTACATGCCCAGCCGCGGCCGGGTGAAGGTCTACCTGATCGACGAAGTGCACATGCTGTCGAAGCCGGCCTTCAATGCGCTGCTGAAGACGCTCGAGGAACCGCCGGGGCACGTGAAATTCCTGCTGGCGACGACCGATCCGCAGAAGCTGCCGGTGACCGTGCTGTCGCGCTGCCTGCAGTTCAACTTGAAGCGCCTCGACGAGGAGCAGATCCGCGGCCAGATGCGGAAGATCCTCGAGGCCGAGCAGATCCCGGTCGAGGAGGGCGCGATCCGCCAGCTGGCACGCGCCGCCGACGGCTCGTTGCGCGACGGCCTGTCGCTGCTCGACCAGGCGATCGCGTACACCGGGTCGCAGCTTTCGGACGATGGCGTGGCCGCGATGCTCGGCACCGTCGACCACAGCCGCGTGGGCGCGCTGCTGGACGCGCTGTCCGCCGGGGACGGTGCGGCGCTGATGGCCGAGATCGAGCAGCTCGCCGAATTCTCGCCGGACTGGGACGACGTGCTGGAAGCCGTGGCCGGCGGGCTGCATCGCGTGCAACTGCGCCAGCTGGTGCCGGATGCCGCAGGTGAGGTGGACGGCCTGGATCCGACGTCGCTCGCCGCCGCGCTCGCGCCCGAACTGGTGCAGCTCTGGTACCAGATGGCGCTGCACGGCCGACGCGACCTGCCGCTGGCGCCGAGTCCGCGCGCGGGCTTCGAGATGGTGATGCTGCGGATGCTCGCGTTCCGGCCCTCGGGCGGAGAACGTGCGAGCGCGCCGTCCGCCGCCGCGCCGGTACGCGCCACCGCGGCGCCGCGTGGCGATGCCGCCGCGGCCGCGCGTGCGGCCCTGTCGCGTGATGCGGCCTCGGACCCCTCGCCCGCGCAGCGTCCGCCCGCGCCGCCGGTGGCGACTGTGGCGGCACAGCCGCAAGCCGCGCCCCCGTGGACGCAGGCGGCGCCGGAGCACGTTGCCGCGTCCAACTCGCCCGCCGACGTTGCCCCGGTGGCTGCCGCTGCCGCTGCCGACGCGCCGTCGCCCGCATCCGCGTCGTCACCCGCGTTCGACGGCCCCGACGACTGGCATGCCTGGGTCGACGGTTCGCTGGGCGGCGCGGCGAAGCAGCTCGCGTCCGTCGCGGGTTACCTCGGCTGCACCGGCGACACCCTGCGCCTGTCGCTCGACGAGTCCGACGAGATGCTGCGCACGCCGGCCGTGCTGAAGACGCTCGTCGAAGCGCTGGCGCCGCGCTTCGGCACCACGCCGCGCGTGCTGTTCGAGGTGGCGAGTGGCGAG
Source organism: Lysobacter xanthus (assembly GCF_047159895.1). Classification (NCBI taxonomy): domain Bacteria; kingdom Pseudomonadati; phylum Pseudomonadota; class Gammaproteobacteria; order Lysobacterales; family Lysobacteraceae; genus Lysobacter; species Lysobacter xanthus. Next base: position 5,261 of record NZ_BAAGAB020000010.1, on the reverse strand, counting down.
GTGCAGTCGCTGCGCGCGCAGGTCGAGCGCCAGCGCGATGCGCGGCAGACCGCGGCGTCGAGCGCGTTCGAATCGCATCCCGACGTGCAGCGCCTCGTCGCCGCCGGAGGGCGCATCGTCCCCGAATCCGTGCGTCCGCTCGACAGCTGACGCGCACGTTCTTTCGTCCTTGGAGCACGAACCATGCGTGGAAACATCGGCAACCTGATGCAGCAGGCGCAGAAGATGCAGGAGAACCTGCAGAAGGCGCAGGAAGACCTGGCGAAGATCGAAGTCACCGGCAACGCGGGCGCCGGGATGGTGAGCGTGACGCTCACCGGGCGCATGGAGTGCCGCAAGGTGCGCATCGACCCGAGCGTGGTCAGCGATCCCGAGATGGCCGAGGACCTGATCGCCGCGGCGTTCAACGATGCGGTGAACAAGGTCAACGCGGAATCGCAGCAGCGCATGTCCGCCGCGACCGCCGGCATGCCGCTTCCGCCCGGCATGAAGCTGCCGGGGATGTTCTGACCGGCATGCACGTCGCCTGCATGGCCGCTGTGTCGAGCTCGCGGGCAGGCGCCACGGGAACCGCGCGATGAGCACGCTGCTCGAACAACTGATCGAGGCCTTCCGCGTCCTGCCGGGCGTCGGCACCAAGTCGGCGCAGCGCATGGCCTACCACGTGCTGGAGCGCGAGCGCGCCGGCGGGCAACACCTCGCGCAGGTGCTGGCCGAGGCGGTCGACCGCATCGGCCACTGCGCGCGGTGCCGCGACTTCAGCGAGAACGAGGTCTGCGACGTCTGCGGGAGCGCATCGCGCGATGCGGACCTGTTGTGCGTGGTCGAGACCCCGGCCGATCGCCTCGCGATCGAACAGGCGACCGGCTATCGCGGCCTGTACTACATCCTGCAGGGCCGGCTTTCGCCGCTGGACGGCATCGGTCCGCGCGAGCTCGGCCTCGATCGCCTGAGCGCCCGGCTCGCGGAGGGCGAGGTGCGTGAGCTGATCATCGCCACCAATCCCACCGTCGAAGGCGAAGCGACCGCGCACTACCTCGCGCAGCTCGCCCGCCAGCAGACCGTCACCCCGAGCCGCCTCGCCTACGGCGTGCCGCTGGGCGGCGAACTCGAATACGTCGACCGCGGCACGCTCTCGCACGCGTTCGGCACCCGCAGCGAGATCCCCGAATGAACGATGCCGTCGACACCACCATCTTCGGGAAGATCATCCGCCGCGAAATCCCGGCCGAGATCGTCTACGAGGATGAGCACCTCCTCGCCTTCCGCGACATCGCGCCGTCCGCGCCGGTGCACGTGCTGTTCGTGCCGAAGACGCCGATCGCGACGCTCGACGCCGCGCGGCCCGAGCATGCGGCGCTCCTCGGCGGGCTGATGCTCGCCGCCGCGCGCTACGCACGCGAGCAGGGCTTCGCCGACGACGGCTACCGCGTGGTGATGAACTGCAATGCGCACGGCGGGCAGACCGTCTTCCAAGTGCACCTGCACCTGCTCGCCGGTGCGCCGCTCGGCGGATTCGGTGCACGCTGAGGCGCACTGTCCCGCAACGAAAAACGCCCGGGATTCCCGGGCGTTTTCGCATTGCTTCGGCTAGCCGATCACCACCAGCCCCACCACGGCCACGGCGACGGGCGCTCGATCACGTCGACGCGCTCGCGCACGGGCCACAGGTAGACCACGTCGGCGACCAGCCGCGGCAGGCGGTAGTCGTACTGGCCGATGCGGCGCGAGTCGTAACCCTCGATGCGGCCGGTGAAGGTCACTTCGCGATTCTTCTCGAACACGGCCGGGTCGTAGAAGCCGGTGCGGCAGGCGATGAAGCGTCCACCGACGTCGTCGCTCGCCCAGTAGGGGCGCCCGGAGACGTCGAGGCGGGTCGAGATCATGTGGAAGCAGGTGCGGTTCGGCATCGGCTCGACGTCGACGATGCGGCCGCCCCAGCGCACGAGGCTGCCGGTGGCGTCGCGTTCGACCGCCTGGCGGGGCGTAAGCGCGGTGAACTGGCCCTGCAGGGGCTGGGGGGCGGTGGCGCAGGCCGTCAGCGCGACGGCGACGACACCGAGCAGGAGGGGCTTTCGTAGGTTCATCGGCGATCTCCGGACCGGCGCGTCCAGCGCGTGACGTTACGGGAGGCGATGGCGCCGGATGTCCCGGGCCAGCCGCCGCGCGGACGGCTCGTCCGCGTTACCCGCAGCGTAGCGTGCGAGCGTGAAGCGGGCGGCCAGTTCGCGCAGTTCGCCGCCCGTCCCCGCGCGTTCCTTCGTGATCCGTTCAGCCCACGTCGTCGCCGGTTCATGCAGCGCGGGACCCAGACCCCGCCGCGCATAACGGGCGCCGAGCGCCTGCCAGGCCCGAAGCACCGGGTCGCGCTCGCGCGGTGCGCGCAGGCTCAGCCACACCATCAGCGCGAGGGCGAGCGAGGCCGCGACGCCGAACGCGGCGGCGAGCTGCGAGGGCGTCATGCGGTCGAGCCCGAGGGGTCGGAACATCCGCTCCTGGCGATCGGAATTGAAGCCGAGGACGAGGTCGTTCCAGTTCTGGCGCATCCAGTCGCCGACCTGGGCGAGGCCGCGCGGCCCCTGCAGCGTGTCGATGAAGCCGCCGTCGTCGATCCGGTCCTCGAGCGTGTCGTAGATGCGCTCCGGTGCGACCGCGGCGGTCGGGTCGACGCGCACCCAGCCCCGACCGTCGAGCCAGACTTCGGTCCAGGCATGCGCGTCCATCCGACGCAGCATCCAGTAACCGCCCAGACGGTTCCACGTGCCGCCGGCATAGCCGGTCACGACGCGCGTCGGAATGCCCGCCGCGCGCATCAGCACCGTGAATGCCCCTGCAAAGTGCTCGCAGTAGCCGGTGCGCGTGCCGAACAGAAAGCTGTCCATCCGGTCACCCTCGAGGGGCGGCGCGGAGATGGAATACGCGAAGTCGCGACGGATCCAGTCGAGCGCGTAGCGGACGATCGCGCGGTCGTCGCGCATGCGCGAACGCAGCTGGCGGCCGAGCGCGACGGTGCGCGGGTCGCGGCCGGGCGGGAGCGCCAGCGCGCGACGTCGAAGCGTTTCGGGCAGCCTCGCCGGCGGCAGGGCGGTCGACGAGGTGAGACTCCAGCGCGTCAGCGAGGCGAGCGGTCGGTCCGCGCGCAGCGTCGCATCGACGAGCATCCGTGCGCCGGCGGGTACGGTGACCGGCACGTCGAGCGCGACCAGCTGGGTGCGGTCGGTCGGCTCGATCTCCAGCGTGTAGTTCCATTGCGTCGACGAAGGTTTCGGAGGCGGTGCGGACCAGAGGTCGAGGTCACTGCCGCGCCGCCAGGTGCGGCCGTCGAAATCCCACAGCACCGGTCCGCGCCAGTACATCGCGGTCTTCGGCGGTGTCGTACCGGTGAAGCGCACGCGTGCGGCGACGCTGTCGTCGGCGAGCAGGTCCACCCAATCGCCCGGCGACATGCGGTCGGACAGCCCCGGACGCGTCGAGGCGCGGCCGGGCACGCCCCACAGCGGCGATGGAATGCGCGGGAACAGCCAGAAGATCGCGAGCGCGAGGGGCAGCCCGAAGGCGAGCAGGCGCAGTGCCTGCCGCATCGGGGCCCAGGCATCGGCGATCGAGACGCCGCCTTCGAGCGCGGCGAGGCGTTGCAGGGCGCCGAGCGCCAGCACCGCGGCCGTGAGGCCGAGCGCCAGCGTCCACGGGCCCTGGTCGAGCAGGAACGTCGAGAACGGCGCGAACAGCCCGAAGCCGACGAGGCTTCGGCCGTCCCGCAGCGTCACCGTCTCCGCCGGCTTGATCGCGAGCATCGCGCCGAGCAGCGCGCAGCCCGTATCTCGCCCGAACCGGAAGCCGAACTGTGCGAGCACCGCGGCGACGATCGCGATGGCGAGCAGCCCGCGCACCGTGTTCGACAACGGGCTGCGCCACGTGAGTGCCGCGATGACGATCGCGGTCACCAGGATCGCGATCGACGTCGGGCCGGGCAGCTGCAGCAACAGGGGCGCGAGGCACAGGCCCGCGACCAGCAGCGTCCAGCGGCGGCTCGGCGGGTCCAGCGGCTCGCGCAATGCCTCAGCCATGCGGCATCAGCGCAAGCGCGCGCAGGCAGGCATGTCGATGCGCGGGGCCGCGGTCCGGACCGAGCGCGGGCTGCGCCGGCAGGCGGAGTCGATATCGGCGTCCGTCGCGTTCGGCGTCCTCCACCCAACGCGCGAGCCGGGCGATGCGAGCTTCATGCGCGAGCACCCCGAGCCCGCGCCAGTCGAGGTCGATGTCCGCGCCCTGCGGCTGCTCGAACTCACGCACCAGCAGCGTGCCGCGGCGTGCGGAGGGCTTCCACGCGATCGCCCGCTGCGCATCGCCCGCGCGGTAGTTGCGCAGGTGGTGGACGTCGTCGCCGGCGGCGTGCAGGCGCCGCGTCGCGGGGTCGCCGCTGCCGACCGGCAACGGGGGCGCCTGCGTCTCCGGCGCCGGGTACACCAGCAGCGGCGATTCGGGCCAGGCATACGACCAGGCGCGTGCGATGCCCAGCGGCCAGGTCGTCGACAGCCGCAGTCGCGGCACGTCGAGCCAACCGCGGCGATGCGTCGCAATCTCGACGATGGCTTCGCCGTTCCCGTCGCGCACGACGAGTTGCGCAGGCGCCGCGTCGTCGCAGTCCACCACGAGTCCGAGGCGCGGGCGGCGGTCCTGCGTGCGCGCGTGGACGCGAACGTGCAACGTGGTGCCGGCGGGAACGGGCTCGGCATCGACGGCGACGATCGAGAGCCCGCTCAGCTGCAGCTGCGACGAGACGAGGCTGGCGATCGCCGCGCCCGCCAGCAGGAACGCCATCAGCAGCGCGGGATTGTTGTTGTAGTTGAGCGCGCCGAGCGACATCGTGCCCAGCAGCACGCCGAAGAACAGGCCGAAACGCGTCGGCAGGATGTAGATGCGTCGCCGGTCGAAGCGCACCGGCAGCGTTTCGGGCTCGCGCGGCCGCGCCAGCGCGAGCAGACGCTGACGGAGGCGACGCGGCGGTGCCATCAGTCGACCGGCACCGAATGCAGGATCGCGCGCGCCACCGCGGCATCGCTGCCGGCGTCGGCGTCCACGACGAGACGGTGGGCGGCGACGTGGCAGAACAGCGCCTGCACGTCCTCCGGCACGACATGGCCGCGCCCCAGCAGCAGCGCATGGGCGCGCGACGCCCGCAGCAGGGCGAGCCCGGCGCGCGGCGACAGCCCGACGCGCACGCCCGGATGGCGGCGGCTGCGCGCGAGCAGGGCCTGCAC
>NZ_BAAGAB020000009.1:0-61277 GCF_047159895.1 Lysobacter xanthus | reverse complement strand
ACCTCACGCGCCACGCGCGTGACTTCCGCGGCGAAGCCGTTGAGCTGGTCGACCATCGTATTGATGGTGTCCTTCAGCTCGCGAATCTCGCCGCGCACGTCGACCGTGATCTTTCGCGACAGGTCGCCCTTCGCCACCGCGGTGGTGACCTCGGCGATGTTTCGCACCTGACTCGTCAGGTTCGAGGCCATCGCGTTGACGGAGTCGGTAAGGTCCTTCCACGTACCCGCCACGCCCGGCACGATCGCCTGGCCGCCGAGCTTGCCTTCGGTGCCGACCTCGCGCGCCACGCGCGTCACTTCCGAGGCGAAGCCGCGCAGCTGGTCCACCATCGTGTTGATGGCTTCCTTCAGCTGCAGGATCTCGCCGCGCACGTCGACCGTGATCTTTCGCGACAGATCGCCGTTGGCGACCGCGATGGTCACCTCCGCGATGTTTCGCACCTGCGCGGTGAGGTTCGACGCCATCTGGTTGACGGAGTCGGTGAGGTCCTTCCAGACGCCGGAGACGCCCTTGACCTTCGCCTGGCCGCCGAGCAGGCCCGCGGTGCCGACCTCGAGTGCCACGCGCGTGACCTCGGACGAGAACTCGCCCATCTGCTCGATCATGCGATTGACGATCGTCGCCGAGCGCAGGAATTCGCCCTGCAGCGGGCGGCCGTCGGCATCGAGCGGCACGAAGCGGGTGAGGTCGCCCTTCGACACGCCGGCGATGGCCTCGGTGATCGTGTCGACCGGGCGCACCAGGTCGTCGACCAGTTCGTTGACCGAACGCTCCATCTGCGCCCACTGGCCGCGGCGCGCGGCGGGCGCCACGCGCTGCCGGGTCTGGCCTTCGCGACCGACCGAGTGGTGCACGCGCGCCAGTTCCTCGGCGAGCTGCCGGTTCTGCGAGACGATCGCATTGAACGCGTCGGCGAGGCGGCCTTCGACGCCGCCCCAGTGTCCGGGCAGGCGTGCATTGAAGTCGCCCTCGGCGACCGCGGTCATCGCGGCGAGCAGGGCATGCAGCGGCTCGTCGGACGCGGACGCCGTCGACGTGTTTTTCGCGGCGGCGGAACGGGTGCGCCGCACGGTGGCTTCGGTCACGGGAACTCTCGAATCGCCCATCCCCATGGGCACGTCCGCGCGAGGATAGGCGCCGCCGTGTCGACGCCACGTTCACATGATTGGCGCCATGGGCGCCACGCTGGCCGCCCAGACACGATGACCGTTCTGCCCACGTCGTCAATACCGGGATGTGACGCGGTCGACGGTCGTCAACGCCGGTGGGGCACGCCGCTTGCATTAATTCGTTCAGGTTTACGCCCGCCGGACCCGCCATGCCCGTCACCGAACCCCGCTGGTCGCTCGAGGACGCCTTCCGCCAGGCGGGCGGTGGGCTGGCGCTGCTCGCACTCGATGGGACGTGGCTCGAGGTCAACGAGGCGGCCTGCGACCTGCTGGGCCGCCCGCGCCAGAGGCTGCTGGGCCGCTCGATCGTCACCACCTGCGAGCCCGAGGACGCGGTTGCCCTCATGCGGCGCCTCGAGGAGGTGCTCGACGGGCGCTGCAGCCGGTTCGGTGCCGACCTGCGCGTGCCGCGTCTCGACGGCAGCCGGTCCTGGCTCCGCCTCGATGCGGTGGCGGTCGCCGGCACCGACGGCGCGCCGGCCTACCTGGCGATGCGGCTGGAGGACGTCACCGACCAGCGCCGCGCCCGGGTCGAGCGCGACGCCTTCTTCGACCTCTGCCCCGACCCGCTCGCCATCGCCGACACCACCGGCCGGATCGTGCGCGTCAACCCGGCCTGGGAAACCGCGCTGGGCTGGAACAGCGCGCAGATGCGCGAGCAGCCGTTTCTCGAGCTCGTGCACCCCGACGACGTGCAACGCACCGTCGAGGAAGCCGCGCGCGCCGCCGCCGGCCAGTCCACGCCGCGGTTCCGCAACCGCTACAAGGTGCGCACCGGCGGCTACCGCTGGCTCGAATGGCATTCGCGCCTCGGCGAGGACGGATTCCTTTATTGCATCGCCCGCGACGTCACAGAGCAGCAGCAGGCGCTGATCATCTTCGAGGCGGAGATGAAGCGGCGCCACCAGCGGCTCGACGAGGCCGAGCAGCGGCTCGGCGTGCACGTGAACCACACGCCGCTCGCGGTCATCGAATTCGACGCGCGCCTGCGCGTGCGGCGCTGGTCGACGCGCGCGGAGGCGCTGTTCGGCTGGAGCGAGGAAGAGGTCATCGGCGACCGCCCGGACCAGTGGCGCTTCATCCACGAGGACGATGCCGACACCGTCGCCACCGCGATGCTGATGCTGGTGACCGGCGAGGCCCCGAGCCAGGTGGTGCGCAATCGCAACTACGCGGCGGACGGCCGCACGCTGCATTGCGAGTGGTTCATGTCGGCCGTCTTCGACGAGGCCGGGCACCTGTCGTCGCTGCTGGCCTTCGCGCAGGACGTCACCGCGCGCGTGCAGGCCGAGGCCGAGGCCGCGGAGCGCGAGGCGCTGTTCCGCGCCACGTTCGAGCAGGCACCCGTCGGCATTGCGCACGTGGGCCTCGACGGCCAGTGGCTGCGGGTCAACCAGACGCTCTGCGACTTCCTCGGCCGCGACGCCGGCCAGCTGCTCACGCACGGCTTCCAAGACATCACCCATCCGGACGACCTCGAGGCCGACCTCGCGCTGGTACAGCAGCTGTTGGACGACCGCATCGATCGCTACGAGCTGCGCAAGCGCTACGTGCATCGCGACGGCCGCCTGCTGTGGGCGAAGCTCACGGTCTCGCTGCGCCGCGCGGCCGACCGCACGCCGCTGCACTTCATCTCGGTCGTCGAGGACATTTCCGAGACGGTCGAGGCCGAGCACGCGATCCTGCGCGGCCGCGACGAGCTCGAGCAGCGCGTGCTCGACCGCACGCGCGAACTCGAAGGCACCAACCGCACGCTCGCCGTCGAGGTGGAGCAGCGCCGCGATGCCGAAGTCGCGCTGCGCGAGAGCGAGATGCGCATCCGCACCATCCTCGAGCATTCGCACGATGCCTTCGTCGCCTGCGACGAGGACGGGCGCGTGGTGGAGTGGAACCGGTCGGCCGAGGCGATCTTCGGCTGGCGTCGCAGCGAAGCACTCGCGCGTCCGCTCAGCGAGCTCATCATCCCGCCCGCGTATCGCGCGGCGCACGACGCCGGCATCGCCCGCGTGTTCTCGACCGGTGCGAACGCGCTGCTCGACCAGCGGCTGGAACGCACCGCACGCCATCGCACGGGCCGCGAATTCCAGGTGGAACTGACGGTGAACCTCGTGCGCCTCGGGCGCCGCCGCCTGCTCACCGCCTTCCTGCACGACATCTCCGAGCGCGCGGCGGCGGAGCGCCAGCTGCGCGAGAGCGAGGCGCGCCTGCGCACGATCACCGACAACGTGCCGGCGATGATCGCCTACCTCGGTCCCGACCTCCGCTTCCGCTTCGCCAACGGCGCCTACTGCGAGTGGTTCGGCCGCGCCGGCGAGGACATCGCCGGGCTGCCGATGGAGGCGGTGCTCGGCGAGCAGGATCGACTGCTGGCGGCGCCATTCCTCGAGCGCGTGCTGGCCGGGGAGCAGGTGGCGTTCGATCGCGTGCGCATCGACGCCGACGGCAGCGAGCGCCATGCGCACGTCACCTACATTCCCGACGTGCCTGACGGCTCGGGGGGCGCGCGCGGCTTCTTCGTCGCCTCGCACGACGTCACCGCGCACAAGCACCTCGCGCAGGTGATGGAGCAGCGCGCGCTGCACGACGAACTCACCGGCCTGCCCAATCGCGCCGCTTGGGCGCGCGCGATCGAGCCGCAGCCGCGCGATGCCGACGAGTCCGCCCCGTCCGCCGTCATGTTCCTCGATCTCGACGGCTTCAAGCGGGTCAACGATACCCACGGCCACGAGGTCGGCGACGCGGTGCTGCGCGAATTCGCCGCACGGCTGCGGCGCTGCGTGCGCGAGGGCGACCTCATCGCGCGTCTCGCCGGCGACGAATTCGTGGTGCTGCTGCGCGGCGTGGACGACGTCGCGCAGGTCGCCGAGCGCATCGCCGCGTCCATCGGCGAGTCCATGGCGCTGCCGTTCGAGGTCGGGCCGCTGCGGCTCGCGATGGCCGCGAGCATCGGCGTCGCCGTGCAGCAGGGCGGGTTCGACGGCGAGCGCCTCGTGCGCGAGGCCGACGGCGCGATGTACGCCGCCAAGCGTGCGCACGATGGCGCATTCCGGCTCGTCGAGTTGGCGGCCGCGCCGGCCTGAGCCCGCGACCGCTGCGGGCCGTCGAGTACGGAACCTGCCGCGATGTACCTCGTGACACTTTTCCCGGCTTCGGCGCACGCCTAGTTAATTCGATCGCGCATCGACAATGCCCCGCAGCCAATCGAGCACGCGGTGCACGAGAACGCGGCGCCGCGCGACGCCACCTCGACGGTGAACCGCTGTTCCCGTTGGCCGATGCGCTCGTCGCGCAGCGCGTGCGGTTCGGGCTCGCGCCGGACCAGGACACGCCGGCGAGGTCCGATCGCGACCGCGATGCGGGGATCTGCATCGCGCCTATCGATGGACCGGCGGTGGCGGCCGCCCTGTCGCGGCTGCTGCGGTGAACGGCAGCGGGGCGGCGCCGAGTTCGAGCGGCGCGTTGCCGAGCAGGTCGCGGCATTCGCGCCAGGCGTGCTCGCTGCGCGCGAGCATGTCGACGGCGGCGTCCCGATCCCCACGCTCCAGCATCCGGCGGCCCAGCGCAACGGTCACCCCGAGCGTATTCACCGAGTTGCGCGCGTCGTGCAGCCACGCCGACGCCGATCCGGGCGGCGAGTCGCCGTCGAATTCGCGTTCGTCCTTGAAGGATTCGGGCATTCGCGCGCTCCGGTCGTCGTCCCGATGCGGGTGCGCGCGCGCTCGGCGCGACAAGCGGCCGTGCGTTGACGCGGGTAAGCGGGCTCAGGGGGCGTACGCCGATTCGCCGTGCCGGTGTGTGTCGAGACCCGTGCGTTCGGCGTCGGTTTCCTCGCGCAGTGGCACCGCCCGCCGCACCGCTTCGAGCGCGATCCATGCGACCGCACCGGACAGCACGATGGTCACGCCGATCCCTATGAGCTGCACGCCCATCTGCCGCAGCATCGAATAGCCCGCGGGCGACGTGCCGCCGAGCGCCGGTGCGCTGAACACCGCGGTGAGCAGCGCACCCGCGATGCCGCAGACGCCGTGGATGCCGAACACGTCCAGCGTGTCGTCCGCGCGCAGGCGCCGCTTGAGTGCGCCGACGCCCCAGAACCCGGCGAGCCCGCCGGCCGCGCCGATCGCGAGTGCACCGCCGACGCCGACCGTGCCGCAGGCGGGCGTCACCGCGACGAGCCCGCCGACCAGCCCGGAGGCCGCGCCGAGCATCGAGGCATAGCCGCGGCGGCGCGATTCGATCGCGCACCAGGCGAGCATGCCGGCCGCGCCCGCCACCAGCGTGTTGACGAAAGCGAGCGCGGCGACGCCATTGGCCTCGAGCGCGGAGCCCGCATTGAAGCCGAACCAGCCGACGAAGAGCAGCGTCGCGCCGGCGAGCGTGAGCGGCAGCGAATGCGGCGCCATGCGTTCGCGCCCGAAGCCCAGGCGCGGCCCGAGGCGCCAGGCGGCCACGAGCCCGGCCACGCCCGCGTTGACGTGCACGACGGTGCCGCCGGCGAAGTCGAGCGCACCGTGCGCGAACAGCCAGCCGTTCGACGCCCAGACCATGTGCGCGAGCGGCACGTAGGCGAAGGTGAACCACAGCGCGCAGAAGGCGAGCACCGCGGCGAGGCGCGCGCGCTCGGCCACCGCGCCGACGACGAGCGCGCACGCGATCGCCGCGAACGCGCCCTGGAAGGCGACGTAGACGAATTCGGGAATCGCGGTGCCCGGCGTGAACGTCGCGACCGTTGACGCAGGGCCGACGCCGCGGAGCATCGCCTTGCCGAGTCCGCCGATCCAGGCGCCGCCGCCGTCGAAGGCGAGCGAGTAGCCGTAGGCGATCCACAGCACCAGCGCGAGCGCCGCGACGAGCACCACCTGCACCAGCACCGACAGCACGTTCTTTCCGCGCACGAGCCCGCCGTAGAACAGCGCGAGGCCGGGCGCGATCATCAGCACCACCAGCAGCGTCGCGACCAGCATCCAGGCGGTGTCGCCACGATCGACGCGAACCGGGTTGGCGAGCGCAGCCGGCGACGTCGCCAGCAGGGCGAGGGTCGCGGCGATGCGGCGTGCGGCGGGCGAAGCGAACGCGGGCGGCATGGCACCTCGGCAGGTCGATGGCGCGCGGCGAACCCGCGCGCAATGCGCCCGAAGCGAAGCGGCCCGGGGTGTGAGCCCCGGGCCGCCGTTCGGTCAGATCGTGTAGTACATCTGGTATTCGAGCGGGTGGGTCGCCGCGCGGAACTGCGTGACCTCCTTCATCTTCAGCGCGATGTAGGCATCGATGAAGTCGTCGGTGAACACGCCGCCCGCCTTGAGGAAGTCGCGATCCTTGTCGAGCGCCTCGAGCGCCTGGTCGAGCGAGTGGCAGACCGTCGGGATGTTCTTCTCTTCTTCCGGCGGGAGGTCGTACAGGTCCTTGTCGCTCGGTGCGCCCGGGTCGATCTGGTTCTTGATGCCGTCGAGGCCGGCCATCATCAGCGCCGCGAAGGTGAGGTAGCCGGAGTTCATCGGATCGGGGAAGCGGATCTCGACGCGGCGCGCCTTCGGGTTGGCCACGTACGGGATGCGGCACGAGGCGGAGCGGTTGCTCGCCGAGTACGCGAGCATCACCGGCGCCTCGTAGCCCGGCACCAGGCGCTTGTACGAGTTCGTCGTCGAGTTCGCGAAGGCGTTGATCGCGCGCGCGTGCTTGAAGATGCCGCCGATGTACCACAGCGCCATCTGCGACAGGCCGCCGTAGCCGTCGCCGCTGAAGAGGTTCTGGCCGCCCTTCGCGAGCGACTGGTGCACGTGCATGCCGCTGCCGTTGTCGCCGACGATCGGCTTGGGCATGAACGTCGCGGTCTTGCCGTTGCGGTGCGCGACGTTCTTGACCACGTACTTCATCGTCGTGAGCTCGTCGGCCTTGCGCACGAGCGTGTTGAACTTGACGCCGATCTCGCACTGGCCCGCGTTCGCGACCTCGTGGTGGTGCACCTCGACTTCCTGGCCGACGGCCGCGAGCGTCTTGCACATCTCGGCGCGGATGTCGTGCAGCGTGTCGAGCGGCGCGACCGGGAAGTAGCCGCCCTTCACCATCGGCCGGTAGCCGGTGTTGCCGCCCTGGTACTCGCGGCCGGAGTTCCACGACGCTTCCTCGGAATCGACGTGGAAGAAGGTGTGGCCCATCTCGTTTGCGAAGCGCACCGAGTCGAAGATGAAGAACTCGGGCTCCGGGCCGAAGAAGGCGGTGTCGGCGACGCCCGACGACTTCAGGAAGGCCTCGGCGCGCTTGGCGATGCCGCGCGGGTCGCGCGTGTAGCCCTGCATCGTGGTCGGGTCGAGGATGTCGCAGATCAGCACCAGCGTCGGGTCCGCGGTGAACGGATCGAGGAAGGCGGTGGCCGGGTCGGGCAGCAGCACCATGTCGGACTGCTGGATGCCGCGCCAGCCGGAGATCGACGAGCCGTCGAACATCTTGCCGTCCTCGAACAGGGAGGCCTCGACGATCGACGCCGGGAACGTCACGTGGTGCGTCACGCCGCGCATGTCGGTGAAACGCAGGTCGACGAATTCGACGGCGTGGTCGCGGATCAGCTTTTCGACGTTCTCGAGGGACATGGCGGCTCCAAGGGCGGGCAAGGGCACGGCGCGGAATTGCGCTGACGCAGCCTTCACAGCAAGGACGATGCCAACGGCACGGCGCCGCCAAGGCATTGATTGATAACGGCCGCGAAGCTGGGCGCCGCTTGAACTCGCGTCATGGAGGTGCAGAACCCGGGCCTTTCGCACCACCGAGGTGCAGGCGCGGGGGCGTGACGGCGCCGACCCCGGCCCGTACCCTCGCCGCTCCATTCGCGATGCGCACGACATGCCCGACTTCCTCCAGGCCCTCCTGCTCGGCGTCATCGAGGGCATCACCGAATTCCTGCCGATCTCCAGCACGGGCCACCTGCTGATCGCCGAGCGCTGGCTCGGGCACCGCTCCGACCTCTTCAACATCGCGATCCAGGCCGGCGCGATCCTCGCGGTGGTGGTGATCTACCGGCAGCGGCTGCTGCAGCTGGCGCTCGGCATGCTCGGGCGCGGCACGCCCGACGTGCACGGGCAGCCCGCGCGCGACTACGCGCTGAAGCTCGGCACGGCGTTCGGCGTCACCGCGGTGCTCGGGCTGGTGGTCAAGAAGCTCGGCTTCGAACTGCCCGACGAGGTCGCGCCGATCGCCTGGGCGCTGATCGCCGGCGCGGTGTGGATGGTGCTGGCCGAAGTGCTGGCGGCGCGGCGCGCGGCCGCGATCGGCGAGCGCGCGGACATCACCTGGACGGTCGCGGTGCTGGTCGGCCTCGCCCAGATGCTGGCCGGCGTGTTCCCGGGCACCTCGCGCTCGGCGGCGACCATCTTCGTCGCCCTGCTGGCGGGTACGACGTCGCGCGCGGCGGCCACCGAGTTCGCCTTCCTCGTCGGCATCCCGACGATGTTCGCCGCGACCGGCTACGAGCTGCTGCACGTGCTGCGCGACGGTGGTGCCGCCGGCGAGGACTGGTCGGCGCTCGGCATCGCCTTCGTCGCCTCGACGCTCACCGCGTTCGCCGCGGTGACCTGGCTGCTGCGCTACATCCAGACCCACCGCTTCACCGCGTTCGCGGTCTACCGGCTGGTGCTGGGCATCGCCCTGCTCGCGCTGCTGCCGTCGGGCGGCTGAGCACGCCTCAGCGCGTCGCGCGGCCCGGCGCGGACGGCGTCGCCACCGCGGCGACTGTCGTGCTGCCGTCTTCCGCGGCGGTCGCGACACCCGTTTCAGTCGCGGCCCGCTCCGCCTCGCGGCGCGCCTGGCGGGCCGTCTCCAGCTGCAGGCGGCGCTCGGCATCCGCCAGCGGCGTCTCGTCCGGGCAGCGCGCATCGGGGAAACCGTAGGCATCGCGGAGTTCGAGCCCGCACCGCGTCGACTCGTCCCACGGGCGATCGTCGACGCCGCAGCGGCTCTCGAACTGGCGCTGGAAGGCGTCGCGGCGACGCATGAAGTCCTCGCCGCACTTGCGGCGGATCACGATGCGCTCGAGGTCGTCCTGCGCGGCATTGCGCCCGACCAGGCCGTACTCGTCGAGTTCGTCCGTGGTGAGCAGGCGCAGGCGCCGGTTCGGCACCGTCATCATCAGGTCGGCGACCGCGAGCGCGACGCCGTGGCGCTCGAAGTAGTCGCGCACCATCGAGTTGACGTTGCGCAGCTCGTCGTTGAGTTCGGCGCGCGAGGTCGCGTTCGACTGGTCGCGCATCAGACGGTGCACGCCGACGTTGCCGCGCACGACGCGGTCGTCCGCCGCGGCCAGCACCAGCACGCAGGCGCTGAGGCAGTTCGCGCCCTCGCCGACGCGCACGGTCCAGCGCGCATCGGCCATCGCATCGCCCGCGCGGATCGCCTGTTCGACGTGGCCGCCGGCCGAATCGATGTCGAGCAGCCGCTCGGGGAGGTCCATGCGGTCGGCCATCGCCGAGACGCGGCGCATCAGCCCGTAGAAATCGCCGTCGATGCGGCCGCGGTACTGCAGGCGCACGAGGCCGGTCGACTCGCAGTTCGCCATCGCGTCGTAGAGGGCGTAGAAGCCCACGCTGTCGAGCACGCGAGGCGGATCGTCGGCGTCGTCGCGCTCGCAGCTGACCTGGGCCAGGCCGCCGTCGACGCGCGCCGGCGGCCACTGCGTGCCCTGCAGGTCGTCGCCGGGCTGCGGTTGGGGCGCTTCGGTGGAGGGCAGTCGCGCGACCGAGGTGTCGCCGAGCGTGACCGGCGCCTGCGCCGCAGGTGGGGCCGGGCTGCACGCGACCAGCAGCGTCGCGAGCGTCGCCGCGAGGCCCTGTCCGATCCAACGTCCCGACCGCTGCACTGCCGTTTCTCCTGCCGCCACGCCGTCACCGCATCCTGCGGCCGTTCCGATGAACCGGGGCTGGGCCGCCATGTCGAGTCTAACGGCGGATACGTTCAGTCCTTGACGAGCGGATGCAGCGAATACGTCGCCTGCAGAAGTGCCTCGCCGAGCACGTGGCCGTGCATCGCGCGCAGCGCGTCGGCGCCGGTGAAGCGCTCCGGCACGTCCAGCCGCGCGACGTCGAGCGCGAACAGGCGGAAGAAGTAGCGATGCAGCCGCAGGTCGTTGGGCGGCGGGAACGGGCCGTCGTAGCCGCGCCAGTCGCCGCGCAGGCCCTCGTCGCCCGCGAACCAGCCGGTGTAGTCGTTCAGGCCCTGGCGGCTGCCGGCCGGGCCCGCGGGCTCGCGCTTGCCGTGCGGCACCACGCCGTCGCTGCAGGCACCGGCGGCGATCTCGCGCACTTCGGCCGGGATGTCGACCATCACCCAGTGGATGAAGTCGCCGCGCGGCTGCTCGACCGGGATCTCGACGCCCGGCTTGCCGACCATCTCCGGCACCGTCGGCACGTCCGGGTCGATGACCAGCAGCGCGAACGACCGGGTGTTGGCCGGCGCCTCGTCCCATGCGAGCTGCGGATTGCGGTTCGGGCCGAAGCCGACGTCGTCGCCGCTGCGCAGGCCGGCGGCGAACTCGGCCGGCAGGCGCTGGCGGTGCTGGAAGCTGTCGCTGGTCAGGCGCATCGCGGTGTCTCCGAGGGCGGACGGATCAGGCGGTATAGCCCAGGCGCGCGGCCACCGGGCCGAGCAGCGCGAAGGCCTCGTCCAGCGGGCCGGCGAAGCGCTGCCAGTGGCCGCTGGCGAGGCGGCCGGGGCCGAAGGAGGCCATCGGTGGCACCGGCACGTCGACGCCGAGGGCATCGGCGAGCGCCTGCGCGACGCCGGCCGGATCGTCCTGGATGCCGTCCAGGCGCACGATCCGGTGCGGCGCGAGGTCCTGTGCCTCGAGGTCCGCGACCTGCTCGAGCGAGGCGGCCAGCCACGTGGCCGCGGCCACCGGCGAGTCGAAGCGCAGCGGCACCGGGCCGCCGAAGGCGAGCCAGTCGAGCAACATGTCGCGCGGATCGCGCAGGGCGATCATCACCACCGCATCGGGCATGTGCGGGCGCACCGCGAGCAGCAGCGCGTTGTCCCAGTGCGGCAGCCAGTCGAAGGCATTGCGGCCGTCGCTGCCGCGGCCGGGCAGCGCGGCGCGCCACTGGGCCACGAGATAGGCCGGGTCGAGGCCGCCGGCGACGAGCGCCTGCGGCGTCTCGAAACGCTGCAGCGGATCGTTCGGCGGCTCCGGGCCGAAGCGGTCGAGCAGCATCGGCGCGCCGCCGAGCTCGAAGGTGCGCACCAGGCGCTCGACCATCGCACCCGGGGCGCCCCACATCAGCAGCACGCCGCCGGCGTTCTCCGGCAGCGCCGCGGCCTCGGGCCACGGGCCGGCGAAGCCGCTCGCGGGCGGCGGCGCGAGGCGCTCGGCCTGGGTCTCGCGATGCAGCGCGAGCCAGGCCTCGACGGCCTCGGCCGGGCGATCGGCACGATCGAGCGCGAAGCCCAGCAGGTGGCGCAGGCTCCGCGCGACCTGCGGGTCCTCGGCGCTCGACGCCAGCGTCCGCACGCGCTCGACCGCCGTTTCCGGCTCGCGCTTCATCAGCCCGTCGATCAGGCGCATCTCCGCCTGCGTGTTGCCCGGATCGAGGGCGACCACGCGTTCGGCCATGCGCTCGGCGCCGTCGGCATCGCCGCTCGCGTCGAGGGCCGTCATGCGCGCGACGAGCGCGGGCACGTGGTCGGGCATGGCGACCAGCCAGCGGTCGATCACCGCGAGCGCCTCGGGGCCGGCGAACGGCTCGATTCCGAGTCGCGCGAGCCAGAGGTCCACGGCCTGCGGATGGGTCGCGAGCGCGGCGTCGAGCGTGCTGCGCGCGTCGTCGCGGTCGTCGCGCTCCTGCCAGGCGAGCATCAGCGCCGACAGCGTACGGCGGTCGCCCGGCAGCCACGCGAGCGCATGCTTCAGGCGCGGCATCGCGGCCTCGGCGCGGCCGGCCTCCAGCTCGAGCTCGCCGACCAGGCGATGCAGCGCGGGGCTCGCGTCGGGGCCGTCGAGCAGCGGGGCGAGTTCGTCGGCGGCCTCGGCCGGGCGACCCTGGCGGCGCACGATGTCGGCGACCAGCGCGCGCATCGGCAGGTGGCCGGGCGCGGTCTGCAGCACGCCGCGGAAGGCCTGTTCGGCGAAGGCGAGGTGGCCCTTGGCGAGGTAGGCGAAGCCGAGCGAGTGCCGCAGCATCGGCTCGTCGGGCGCGAGGTTCGACGCCTGCGACAGCAGCTCGAGCGCGTGGTCCGGGCGGCCGCGACGCAGCGCGAGCATGCCTTCGACCGCGCTCACCTGCGGGTGCTCCGGCGCGATGCGCGCGGCGGTGCGGACGAGGCGCTCGGCCTCGTCGAGCTCGCCGCGGCCGAGCGCGAGCTGCGCCTGCACGATGTAGGCGGGGAACTGGTTCGGATCGAGGCCGACGGAACGCGCGAGCGCGGCCTGTGCGCGGTCGAGGTCGCGCGCCTGCAGCAGCAGGCCGGCGCGTTCGAGGTGCAGGTCGGCGTCTTCGGGTGCGCGCTCGAGCGCGCGGTCCAGCGTGGCGAGCGCGGCGTCGGCATCGCCGGACAGGCGTTGCGCGGCGGCGAGCAGGCGCAGCGCGCGGAGGTCGTCCGGCTGGCTCTCGACGAGGGCCTGCGCGGAGGCGCGCGCCTCGTCGGCGGCGCCGCGGCGGAGCGCGTCGAGGACGGTGTCGTACATGGAAATCCCGATGGAGGCCGAAGCGGTCGGCGATTGTAGCGGGGGCTACGGGGGCGGAACGTCCAGCACGTCCGCCACCCAGTGCTCGGCATAGCCGTCGAGCCGGGCGTCGCGGAGGAAGCCGCAGTGGCCACCGTGCGCGGTGACCGTGAGCCGGGTGGACGGCGCGAGGCGCAGGCGCTCGAAGTCCGCCACCGGGATCACCGGATCGTCCGCGGCGGTGAGGATCTCGGCCGGCACGTCGAGCCCGGCGAGGCGGTCGCCGGCGATCGTGTAGCGGTCGAAGTAGCCGTCGAGCGAGCCGTAGTCGGTATGGCCCTCCACCAGCGCGCGCGTGAGTTCGCGCAGGCGGCGGCCGAGGGTGGCGTCGTCGAGATGCGGCAGGTGCGGAAACAGTTCGCGCTTGCGCTGCAGGGAACGCCGCCACTTGCGCTCGAAATAGCGACGGTAGAGGCCGACGCCGCGATCCATCGCGTCCATCGTGCGCGCCGGGTCGAGCACCGGGCAGACGGCGGCGACGCGTTCGAGCCGCAGCCCCGCCGCGGGTGCGCGCAGCGCGAGGCGCAAGGCGAAGTTGCCGCCGAGCGAATAGCCGGCGGCGACGGTGCGCGCGGCGGGGAAGCGCGCGGTCACGTCGACCGCCGCGCGCACGACCTCGTCGATGCGCCCGGAATGGAAGATCGCCTCGTTGAGGTGGTGGCTGTTGCCGTGGTCGCGGAAGTTCAGGCGGAACGTCGACCAGCCGCGGGCGAGCAACGCGGCCGCGGTGAGCCGCATGTAGCTCGAGTCGACGCTGCCTTCCCAGCCGTGCAGCAGCAGCGCGAGGCCTTTCGGCGCGGTGCGCGGGACGTCGTGCAGGCCCGACAGGCGGATGCCCTCGCCGGCATCGACGATGTGCGGCGTCGTGCAGGCCGAGGCGGCGGCGAGTCGTTTCCGCCCGATGCGGGCGCGCAACATGCTCGTGCCGAGGATCGTCTGCAGGTGCGCATTGCGCAGCCCGCGCGGCGGCGCGAAGCCGGCGTCGCGCACGCTCAACCGCCCATCGCGTCGACGATGCGCGAGCGCGCGAGCTCGGCGATGCGCCGGCGGCCCTCGTCGCCGCCCGGCGGGATCGGCTCGAGGAAATGCACGGTGGCGGTGCGCGCCGGCTCGCCGAGCAGGCGCACGAAGTTGGCGGCGAAGCTCTCGCGACGGCCGAAGGCGACCGTCGTCTGCGCGGCACCGTGGTGGCCGTACACGAGGGCCACCGGCTGCACCGGCACGCCGGCCTCCACCGCCGCGGTGAAGATGCGTGCGTGGAACGGGCCGATCTCGGTGCCGCCGCGCGTGCCGCCCTCGGGGAAGACGCCGACCGACTGCCCGCGGCGCAGGCGGCGCACCATCTCGCCGAGCACGCCGCCGAGCGATTCGGTGCTGCCCCGGCGATGGAAGATCGTCTGCCCGCGCGCGGCGAGCCAGCCGACCAGCGGCCAGCCGGCGATCTCGTCCTTCGCCACGAAGCCCATCATCCGCTGGCTGTGCAGCATCGAGATGTCGACCCAGCCGACGTGGTTGGCGACGAACATCGTCGCGCCCGGAAGCGGCGTGCCGGCGCGTCGCAGGCGGAATCCGAAGACGCGCATCAGCCCGGCCTGCCAGGCGCGGATCATCCGGTGCTGGAACGGCTCGTCGCGCCAGCGCCAGCCGCGCGCCAACGGGGTCAGCACCACCAGGAGCAGCGGCAGGTGCACGAGCGCATGCCAGAGCAGCATGGGCACGCGGACCAGGTAGCGCGACACGCGCAGGACGGCAGCGCCCGGCGTGGCGCCTGCGGGGGAAGTCGGCGCGGTCATCGGTGAAAGGGTACCGGAGGCCCGTCGGCGCCGGGAGCGGCAGCGCGGATCAACGCGGATCGCGCGCGACGACGGCGAGCGTCAACCGCGAGATGCAGGCGAGCCGGCCGCGCGCATCTTCGATGCGGATCTCCCAGACGTGCGTGCTGGCGCCGACGTGCAGCGCGCGTGCGCTGCCGGTCACGAGACCGTCGCGCACGCCGCGGACGTGGTTCGCATTGATCTCGATGCCGACGCAGATGCGGTCGTCCGGGACGCAGAGGTTGCCGGCGGTCGAACCGAGCGTCTCGGCGAGCAGCACCGAGGCGCCGCCATGCAGCAGGCCGTACGGCTGGCGGCTGCGTTCGTCGACCGGCATGGTCGCGCGCAGCACGTCGGGGCCCAGTTCGGTGAATTCGATGCCCAGCCGCTCGATGGCGGTACCGCGGGAGAGGGCGTTGAGGTCGGCGAGGGAAACGGTGCCGCGGAAGGGCGACGGGGGGCGCGGGGAGGTCATCCGCCCACGATACCGCCCGGCGCCCGGAGGAATCAGCGCGCGGCGAGCAGCGCGACGTCGATACGGCCGTCGTCGCGCTCGATGCCGAGCGTCACGTGGCGACCTTCCGCCGTGCTCCGCAGGGCCGTCGCGATCGGACGCGCCCCGGCGGTGCGCAGCGGGCGTCCGTCGATCTCGACGATGCGGTCACCGGCGCGCAGCCCGGCGCGGGCGGCGGCGGAGTCCGGCTGGACGCGCGCCACGGTGGCGGCACGGACGACGGCGCTCGGCACGCCCGAAGAGTGAAGCTCGACCGAGAGCCCCGCAGGTGCCTGCGCGGCAAAGACGGCGGGGGTCGCGACGAGGAGGGCGACGAGCACGAAGGAGCGCAGGTTCTGGTTCACGGCGGGGTCTCGGGAGCTGGAGGGGTGGAGCGGTTCGGTGGGAGCGGGAGGCAGCGGCGGATCAGGCGACGCGGAAGCGCGGGCCGGCCCATTCGCTGGTGTAGCGGCGGGCGGTGGCATAGCCGCTGCTCTTGCCGTAGCCGATGCCGAAGTCGCGCTCGCGCGGGGCCAGGCGGTTGGCGGAGACGGCGAACGGGACGACGCGGGCGGTCGGGGTCGGGGCCGGGGTCGGGGTCGGGGTCGGGATCACGGTGCGGTCGTTGGTGGTCATGGCGGTGTCCTCGGTGAGTTAGTGAATCGGTGTGTTGGTAGAGTACAACACCTAGGACCTCCCGCATGGGCCGGAAGTCACCCCACCGATGGCCCACCCCTGCACCGGCCGATACCGCGTCTCCCGACGGGGTTCGCCAACGGCCCGAAGCGGCCGCGGCGCCAGCGCCGATGCTGTGCCGCAACACGGGGCCTCGATAAAAAGTTCCGCGGAATCAACCGCTTGCGCTTCGCTGCAGTGCGGTGTGACCGACGCTGGACAAGACGCTAGCGTACGGAACGGCACCGTATGGCCGACTCGTCCCACGGATGCCGTTCCGTTCCACCCGACCCGGCGCGGCGTCCCCGTCCGCGCAATCCCCCGTCGCAAAAGGACAGGCTCATGACCCGGAACTCCCGTCGGACCGCCCGCACGCTGCTCCCCGCGCTCGCCCTGCTCGCGCTCGGCACGCAGGCCTCGGCCAATACGCTCAACCAGAACGTCTCGTGGACGATCGACCGCGCCAACACCACCGCGAAGGTGCGCGTGGTGGCCTATGGCGATTCGATCTACGCCGGCTACAACGGCTCGACCGTCAGTGCGGCGAAGTACGCCGCGCCGACCGTGCAGGCCGAATACCTCGCTTCCGTCTGGAACACCGACGTGGAGAGCGTTCGCCGCACGAAGAGCGGGGCCGTGGCGTCGGACGTCTACAACAACAAGATCGTCGCCGAGAGGTCGTACATGCAGTCGGCCGCGACGCGCGTGGTGACGTTCGAGATGTGCGGCAACGACGGCCTGCAGGCGCGCTCGAGCTTCAAGGGCCAGAGCGGCACCTGCAACTACGGGGTGCTGACCACCGCGGAGAACAACTGCAAGACGTACGTCGCGCGCTCGATGGACTTCATCAACGCGAACGCCTACGCCGGCACGCGGGTCAAGATCGTCGGCAACCTCTACTACCCGGGCTACAACGCCGACAACGTGTCCAGCTCGTGCACGGACGCGACGACCGGCGCGCGCGTCAACATGCGCGACACGTTCCTGCCCTCGCTCGCGCGCATGAACTACTGGATGTGCGAGTACGCGCGGCAGAAGGGCTTTGTCTGCGCCGACAACTTCGCGCAGTACATGGCGGCCGACTACGACAGCAACGGCGATGGCCAGGTCGACACCGACGCGTTGCGCTACGTGCCCGGCGAGAGCGAGTCCAGCTATGTGACTCGCATTACCTCCACGCTGCGCTCGACCCTGCGCGACGCGAACACGCACTTCGTGTCCTCGTCGAGCAGCTACGACTACATCCAGTCGGACGACACGCATCCGACGTACACGGGCGGCACCGTCACCGCCGGCCTGTTCGGCGGCACCACCGGCACCGGCGCACCGCGCTACACGACGTTCACCGGCGGCAAGAACTCGATCTGGAACCAGTTCGGCCACGAGCGGATGGGCTGGCTGCTGTCGCTGCTGACGCCGGCCTGACGGGCGCATGGGCCGCCGCGACCGCGACCGGTTCGACGGGGTGCGCGTCACCGCGCATCCGCGTCGCGCGCGCGGCGCGGTGCAGGTGCTGGCGATGCTCGCGCTGGTCGCGATCGTCGCCGGCCTCGGCTGGTGGACGATGGCGCGTCGCGCGTCGTCGTCCACCGCGGCCATCCGAACGGCGCAGGTCACCCGACGTGACGCCGGGCCGTCGCCCATCGACGACGCGGCCCCGACGCCGACCCGCGCCGCATCCCGCGGAATCGGCGCCGGCACCGCGGCGGCGACGCGCGACGGCGAGGATCCGACGCCGGATCTCTCCGACTACGTGCTGCCCGGCGAAGCGCCGACGATGCGCGAGGTCATCGACGCCCTGCATGCGCGGGGCATCCGCACCGGGCTCGGCGCGTTCCCGCCGCCGGGCACGCGGCCACCGCGTCGCGGTCTCGAAGTGCCCGACGGCTTTCCGCTGCCGGACGGCTACGTGCGCCATCACCAGGCGACCGACGACGGCCAGTCCATCTCGCCGATCCTCATGTTCTCCCCCGACATCGATTCGATCACCGTGCGCGGGCGGCGCGTGGCGATCCCGCCGGATCGCATCGTGCCGCCCGACCTCGCGCCGCCCGGCATGCCGCTGAAGTGGGTGACCCTCCCGCCGCCGCGCACCGAGGGCCCCTCCCCCTGAGCCGGGGGTTCGCGGGTCCTCGCGGCGTCCTGGTGGGCGCCGCGCTCTCGGGCGTTCTCGTCGCGCTGTATGCGCGCGGCGCCTGGCCGCTGGCCTTCGTCGTGCTGGTGCCGTGGCGACTGGCGCTCGCGCGCGTCCACGGCCTGCGCGACACGCTGTGGGCCGGCGTCGCCATGGCGGTCGCCTTCGTCGCGGCGGGCTTCGGCTGGTTCGCGCCCGCGGTGTCCGACTACACCGGGCTTGCCCCCGCCGTCGCGTTCGCCCTGCTGCTCGTCGCCGCACCGCTGCTACAGCCGCAACTCGTCGCGTTCGCACTGGTGCGCGCGCGCGCGGCGCGTCGGCACGGTGCGGCGGTCACCGCCGTGCTCGCGATCGCCGCCTGGCTCGCGACCGAATGGCTCGTGCCCCGCGTCTTCGACGACACGCTCGGCCAGGGCCTGCAGCCCTCGCGCCTGCTGCGGCAGGGCGCCGACCTTGCCGGGACGTCCGGGCTCACGCTGCTCGCGCTGGTGGTCAACGAAGCCGTCTCGCGCGCGATCGAGCGCCGCAAGGGACTGCGCGACGCATTGCTACGCGCGATCGGCGTCGCGCTGCTCGTGCCGATCGCGCTCGCCGGTTACGGCGCGATGCGCCTCGCGCAGATCGAACGCCTGCCCGCCGGCACGCCGCTACGCATCGGCCTCGTGCAGGCCGCGATCGTCGACTACGAGCGCCTGCGCGCACGGATCGGCGCCTACGCGGTGGTGCGGCGCGTGCTCGATGCGCATTACGGGCTGTCGGAGGAATTGCGCGCGCAGGGCGTCGACGCGCTGGTCTGGCCGGAGACCGTGTATCCGACCACGTTCGGCCAGCCGCGCAGCGAGGCGGGCGCCGAGCTCGATCGCGAACTCACCGGCTTCGTCGCCCGCAGCGGCGTCCCCCTCGTCTTCGGCACCTACGATCGCGACGACGCGGGCGAATACAACGCCGCCGCGTTCGTCGACCCCGCGCGCGGCCCGCTCGGCGCGTATCGCAAGACGCGGTTGTTCCCGCTTACCGAATACGTGCCACCGATGCTCGACGGCGCGATGTTGCGCGGTGCCCTGCCGTGGGCCGGCACGTGGCGGCCCGGGGATGGCGCGCGCGTGTTCCCGCTGTTCACCGCGGGCGGTCGCGAGGTGCCGGTGGCGCCATTGATCTGCCGCGACGACCTCGACCCGATGCTCACCCGCGACGGCGCACGGCTCGGCGCGCGATTGCTCGTGGGCCTATCGAACGACGCCTGGTTCACCCGCGATCCGCAGGGCGCACGCCTGCACCTGCAGTCCGCCGCATTGCGCAGCGTCGAGACGCGCCTGCCGCAGGTGCGCGCGACCACCAACGGGCTCAGCGCCGTCGTCGACGCGAGCGGCGACGTCGTCGCGCGCACCCGCATGGGCGAGCGCACGGTGCTGCTCGCGACCGTCTCCCTGGTCGAGATGCCGCCGACGCTGTTCGTGCGGACCGGCGACTGGATCGGGCCCGGAGCATTGCTCGTCGCGCTGGGCGGTGCGTTCGCATCCGTGCGGCGACGAGCACGACCCGGCGCCGCGGCGGACGCCGAATCCAGTGCGATCGACGAAGCACGCGATCGAACGATCCTGCTGCTGCGACCCTGGCGACGCCATGCGATCGGTGCCTTGCGCGCCCTCGCGCGGATCGCCGTGCTTGCGCTGGCCGCGCAGGCCCTGTTCGCCGCGGAATCGCCGGGCATGCTCGCGCAGCTGCGCGTGTTCGCGATCGTCGTCCTCGCGCCGGAAGTCCTCGCAGCGCTGTTGGCGGTGGGGTGCAGGGCGACGCTTCGTGTCGACGCCGATCGGCTGGTGCTGGATTCGCGGTCGCGTCGCATCGAGATCGAGCGCGCGCAGATCGTCGGGATGCGACCGTGGCGCCTGCCGTGGCCGGCGCCCGGTGTCGACATCGCGTTTCGCGACGGCCGTCGCTGGTCGCACGGCCTCGCCGGTGCCGGCGTGCTCGCGCTCGCCGACCGCAGCTTCGACGGAACGCGGCGGCAGGCGGCCCTCGACGCGCTCGACCTGCCGCGCGCGCGCCTCGACCATGCGCTGCTCAAGTTCGGCCTGTTTCCGCTGCTGCCGGCGCTGCCCGCATTCCGCCTGCACCAGGTCATCGCGTATGGCAGCGCGTTCGGCGAGTACTACACATTCGGCGCCACCGCCTACCTCCGGGCGTTGGCGCTCTGGTGGGGCTCCTGGGCGGTCGCGCTCGTGCTCATCGCCGCCGGGCTGCGCCTCGTGGCCGAGCTCGGCAGCGCGACGGCCCTCGCCCTGCGGCCGCACCGCACGCGCCCCGTGCGACGGCAGCTGCTCGCCCTCGCCCGCCTCGCCTATTTCATCGGCGTGCCGGCCTGGCTCGGCCTGCGCCTGCTAGGCGGTTGAGCCCGCAGGTCAGAGGATCGGCGCGAGCCCGGCACCGAAGGCGGTAAAGATCCGCGTGATCACGCTCTTGAAGCCGAGCGCGACTTCGGGGAAGTCGCCGACCGCCTCGTAGCAGTCGCGGAAGCGCGGGTCCGTCGGCGGCAGGGGCAGCGGGCATTCGGGCGAGGGACGGAATTCGTAGCTCGTCGCATACCGCCGCGGCCAGAGGTCGAAGATCGGCAGCTGTTCGGACGCCTTGCCGAGCGAGTAATCGATGCCGGACAGCACCGGCGGCTTCTCGCGCGGGGCGATCACCCACGAATTGGCCGGCGCGATGTCGCGCTCGATGCTCGCGGCGAGCTGGCGGGCGAAAGCGGGGTTGCGGATCACCACCATCGATTCGGTGTTGTAGCGGTCCCCGCGCGGATCGAAGTTGTGACTGCCGACCACGCCGACGGCCTCGTCGATGACGAGAGACTTCGCATGCAGGCCCATGCGCACGCCCGCGCGCTTGAGCGGCACCGGCGAATTGCTGCGGCGGCTGCCGTAGGCGAGCGCGGTGAATTCGCGCTCCAGTGGACGGCGCACCACGCGACGCGCCCGCTCGCGTGCGAGGCGACAGTCGAGCACGCTGCTGCGATCGCAGGGCGCGACGGCCGGCCGCGTGGCGACCGCGGCCGGTTCGAGCGCGCCGGTGGTCGCGACGTCGATCGGCGCGTCCTGCGGGAACGGCTTCATCTCGTAGATCTCGAAGCCGTACTCGCGCAGGTAGCGGCGCTTGTACTTGTACGAGAGCGCGTAGGCGATGAACGCATCGGTCGCTGCGAGGCTGTTGGTCGAGACGATGACGCGCGGCGGGTCGGCGCGGCGGTGCAGTTCGCGGAACACCGCGCGCGCGGGCTTGGACAGCACGAGATACGGCGTCTGCAGCATTACCCGGTCGTGCGCGCCGAGGATCAGGTCGCGCAGCGTACGGCTCGCGGGCGAGAGCACGCGATCGGTCGCGCCCTTGCCGGGCGGATCGGCGACGTAGTCCACCGCGCCGACCGGAAGCACGTTGCCGAGCAGGCGGTCCTGCACGAAGCCGGGCTCGTCGACCTCGGCCTTCGCCGCGGCGAGCCTGGCGGGCTCTGCATAGGCGTCCTGCCGCATCGCCGGGACGCCCTTGCGCAGCAGCAGCTTCGCGACGTCGCTGAGGTGCTCGACCGGCACGCTGCGGCGATCGCCCCAGTAGCGGTCGAAGCTGTCGCGCATTTCGCGCGCGGCCGGGCCCGCGACGAGCAGGTCGCGGTCGCGGAAGTTGTACTCGGCGTCCCAGTCGTAATAGTCGTCCTGGTAGTTGCGGCCGCCAGTGATGCCGAGCGCGCCGTCGACCAGCAGCAGCTTGGTGTGCATGCGCTTGTTGAGGCGTCGCCAGCAGCAGGCGCTGGCCAGCACGTAATCGGGATACGTGAGACGCGCCTTCCCGAGCACCGGGTTGTAGACGCGCGCCTGGAAGTTCGCATGCACGCCGGCGAGCGCGGCGAGCGAGTCGACGCGCTTCAGGGCCGAGAGCTGGTCCATCAGCACGCGCACGCGCACGCCGCGGCGGGCGGCCGCGATCAGCTCGTCGAGCACGAAACGCCCGGCGTCGTCCTCGTCGAAGATGTAGGTCTGCAGGTCGATCGACGTGGTCGCGCTGCGGATCAGGTCGATGCGCGCGAGCAGCGCGTCGCTGCCGCGGTCGAGCAGCAGCGTGTAATGGCGCGGGGCGTCGGGCGCGGACTCGGCGAAGGCCTGCCCGGCGAGCGCATGCAGCGCGGACGGCCGTGCGCAGGCGTCGGGGCGCGCGCATTCGACCACGGCGGGGCGCGCGGCCTCGACCACGGCATCGACCGCCGCGGTCTGCCGCGGGTTCAGTCCCGCGCAACCGGCGAGCAGGCAGGCGAACGCCGCCGCGGCGAGGCGGCCGGCGCGGCGCAGGCGGTCAGTCGGGAGCGAAGCGGACATCGAGTCGGAACCGGACGCGGTCGGCAAGCGCCCAGCGCCAGCCATCGAGGCCGTAATCATCGCGGCTGACGCGGCCGGTGGCGAGGATCGGGCAGGCGCGGCCGGGCGCGTCGCAGGTGGCGGGCGCGAGCTCGAAGCGCTCGCGGCGCGCGGTGCCGTGCAGCCGCAGCTCGCCGGCGAGCGCGCCGCCGCGCATGGCGAGCTCGGGGGTGTAGGGCTCGGAAATGAATTCGATCACCGGATGGCGCTCGGCATCGAACAGCTGCGGGCCCCGCGCGAGCCGCGTGTAGCGCGGCGAGCCGGCGATCTCCAGGTCGCGCGCCGACATCCGCAGGCGCACGCGCCGACGGCCGTCGGCGAGCGTGTCCACGCGGCCGTCGAACACGGGGAAGCGGCCCTTCACCGCCGAGCCGACGCGCGTGTGCACGTCGAACTCGATGCGCGAGCGCGCGGGGTCGAACGCCTGCGCGCCACAGGGGCCGCAGGCCGCGAGCAGGACGGAGGCGAGAAGCGTGGCGCTGCCTGCCGTCACGGCCACCAGAACCGGGTGAGCCGGGCGACGCCCGGCTCGAGCGCCGCATCCGCGGGCATCTGCAGCACGGCCACGCCCGCCGGCGGCATGCCGCGGTAGTCGCCGGTCTGGCCGGTGTCCATCAGCGCGGCGAGCTGCTCGAGGCCCGGGTTGTGGCCCACCAGCATCACGCGGCGCATGTCGCGGAAGCGGTCGGCGATCTCGATCAGGGTGCCCGGCGTGGCCTCGTAGATGCCTTCCTCGTAGACGGGATCGACGAAGCCGGTGACGCGCAGCACGCCCTCGGTCGTCTGCCGCGCGCGCAGCGCGGGCGAGCAGAGGACGCAGTCGGGCACCAGGTCGTGCTCGACGAGCCAGTGCCCCACGGCCTCGGCCGCGGCGACGCCTTCCGGCGACAGGGGGCGGTCGGCATCGGACTGGCCCGACCGCGGCGCGTCGGAATGGGCATGGCGCAGGAGGATGAGTTCGCGCATCGGTCGTCGGCTCCGGGAAGGTCAGCTTGGGATACGGGGATCAGCGCGGGGTGAACGCGCCCTGTCGAGCCTACACGCCGGACGGCCCGTATGATTCGCGCTCCGCGGCGCCGGACGCGCCCAGCCGATGCCTGCGCATGAGCGAACTGCACGACCTCGTCGCCCTGATCCGCTCGAACACGCCGCTGATCGTGATCGAGACCCGCGACGAGGCGCGGGTGGTGGAGCTGTTCCGCCAGGCCCTGATGCACACCTGGCGCGAGCTCTACCGCTGGACGATCACCGAGGGCCTTCGCCGGATCGATCTCGACCGCGAGGACCCGCCGCACGTCGCGCCGGATGCCACGAACACCTTCCAGGCGATGCGCGACGCCGAGCAGCGTGGCATCTACGTGCTGTTCGACATGCATCCCTACCTCGGCTACGCCGGCAGCCAGCGCATGCTGCGCGACCTGGTGCAGCGCCGGGACTGCGAGCCGCACGTCATCGTGCTGGTCGGCCACAGCATCGAACTGCCCGGCGACCTCGAATCGCTCGCGGTGCGGTACCGCCCCAAGCTGCCCGATGCGAACGCGCGCCTGAAGATCGTGCGCGAGGAGGCCGAGGCCTTCGCCCGCGAGAACGGCCGTCGCGTCGAAGTGGACGCCGAGGCGGTCCAGCAGATCGTGCGCAACCTGCGCGGGCTCGACCCCGTGGACGTGCGTCGCATCGCGCGCCACCTGATCTTCCGCGACGGCGCGCTGGGCCCGGACGACCTGCCCGAGCTCGCCAAGCTCAAGTTCGAGCTGCTCAACCGCTCGGGCCACCTGCACTACGACTACGATGCCGCGCAGATGGACGAGGTCGCCGGCGCGCGCCGCCTCAAGCGCTGGGTGGAACAGCGCAAGGCGGTCTTCCTGTCGGCCGAGCCGCCGCCCGGCCTGGATCCGCCCAAGGGCATGCTGCTGCTCGGCGTGCAGGGCTGCGGCAAGTCCATGCTCGCCAAGGCCGTAGCCACGGGCTTCGGCGTGCCGCTGGTGCGGCTCGACTTCGGCACGCTGTACGACAAGTTCCACGGCGAGACCGAGAAGAACCTGCGGCAGGCGCTGGAGTCGGTCGAGCAGCTCGAGCCGTGCGTGCTGTGGATCGACGAGATCGAGAAGGGCCTGTCGACCGACGAGGGCAATGGCGACGGCGGGGTCTCGCGCCGCGTGCTCGGCTACCTGCTGACGTGGATGGCCGAGCGCAGGTCGCGCGTCTTCCTCGTGGCCACCGCCAACCAGATCGACGCGCTGCCGCCGGAGTTGCTGCGCAAGGGTCGCTTCGACGAGATCTTCTTCGTCGACCTGCCGAACGCCGAGGTGCGCGAGCAGCTCTTCCACGTGCACCTGAAGAAGCGCGGGCTCGAGCCCGACGGGTTCGACACGGCCGCGCTCGCCGGCGCGAGCGACGGTTTCTCCGGCGCGGAGATCGAGCAGGCCATCGTCTCCGCCCTGTATTCCGCGCACGCGGCCGGCGCCCCGCTCTCGGACTTCACCCTGCGCGCCGAACTGCGCAACACGCGGCCGCTGTCGGTGGTCATGGCCGAGCGCGTGGCCGCCCTCCGCGACTGGGCGCAGGGGCGCACGGTGCCGGCGGACTGAAGCGCGTCGGATTAATCCGATGCGACGCGGCAGCGTCCACCGACGGCGCCCGCCGCACGCGATGGGCAGGATGGCTGCACTCCCTGCCGGGCACCGCCATGCACCGCGTCGTGATCGAACCGCTTGAAGACGGCTGGCTGCTGCGCCGCCCCGACGGCCGCGCCGAATGGATCGACACGCGCAGCTGGGCCGAGCGCGCCGCCGAGAGCGTCGCGCATGAGTTCCACGAGCGTTCGGGCCGACCGGCCTGCGCCGTCGTCGCAAATGACGACGGCTGGGTGGAGTTCGCGCGCTTCGGTTGACTCAGGCCGGGTGCCAGCCCGTTCCGTGCTCGTAGTGGAAGTTCGTCGTGCCGTCCTGCGCGAACTGCGCGGCGTCGCCCTGCCGGCGCCAGGTCTGCACCTGCAGCTCGGTCGCGCCGATGCGCAGCACGTTGAAGGCATTGGTTTCTTCGCGCTCGCGCGTGCTCGTCGCCGTGCCGGCCTGCACGATGAGCGCGGCGAAGCCCGCGATGCGGTAGCGGCTCGCGCTGGTGCCGATGTTGCTGCGATGCAGGTGCCCCGACAGGAAGACGTCGACCTCCGCCTTCGCGAACTCGGCCATCGCCATCGGCGCGCGGCCCAGCACGTCGTCCTCGTCGCCTCCGGCCGGGACGTCGAACGGGTGATGGGTGACGACGACGCGCGTGACGTGCTCCGGCAGGCCGTGGAAGCGGCGCTCGATCTCGCGCACCTGCGCGGTGTTGATGCGGCCGCCCTTGAAGGTGAGCGAGCGCGCCGTGTTGACGCCGACCACCGCGATCTCGTCGTCGATGTAGGTCGGGTATTCGTCGTCGGTGATGTAGCGCTGGAAGCGGCGCAGCGGCGACAGGAACCGGCGCGCGACGTCGTACAGCGGCACGTCGTGGTTGCCCGGCACCACGATCTGCGGCTTCGGCAACGTGGCGAGGTAGTCGCGCGCGGCGCGGAACTGCGAGCCACGCGCCCGCTGCGTCAGGTCACCGGACACCACCACGACATCCGGCTTCACGGACTCGATCGCGGCACGCAGCGGCGCGAGCAGCGCGTCGTCGACGCGCCCGAAATGCAGGTCGGAGATCTGGACGAGCGTGCGCATCAGTCGGGTTCCGGAGGGGGGGCGAGCACGCGCAGGGCGCGCGGACGGACGCGGAACCGGACCGGCGACTCGGTGAAGCCGACCTCGCCGTCGCGCGCGAGGCGGACCCGCGTGCGCCGCGATTCGACCACCAGCTCGGTCACCGCGAAGCCTTCGAGGTCGTGCTCGTCCGACACCCGGCCGACCAGCGCGCGGAGCGCGAGGCCGATGAGGAACCACGTCCCGGTGCGGCGCAGGACGTAGACGGAGAGCACGCCGTCGTCCAGCGTAGGACGGGCACCGGCGTTCGGGCCCTGTACCACGTAGTCGTTGTTGCCGACGAAGACGAACGGGGTGCGCCGGGGCAGGTCCTGGCCGTCGACATGCAGCACGACCGAGAAGGCATGCGGGCGTCGCAACGCGCGCCAGGCGGCCTGCAGCAGCGCGGCGCCCTTGCCGAGGTGGCGGCGCGCCTGCGCGCGCTCGCGGTGCGCCACCATCGTCGCGTACAGGCCGAGGCTCGCGTTGTTGAGGAACAGCCGGCCGTTCACCTCGCCGACGTCGACCTCGCGCACGTGCCCGGCGGCGATCGCACGCGCGGCGCCCTCGAGGTCGTCGGGCAGGCCGAGGTCGCGCGCGAAGTGGTTCAGGGTGCCCCCGGGCAGCACGCCGAGCGGGATGCCGGCATCGAGCGCGCGCGCGGCGACCGCGTTGATCGTGCCGTCGCCGCCCGCGGCCACGATGCACGGCGGCGACCCGGCGAGGGCGGTGTCGATCGCCTCGTCGAGCCGGGCCGGGTCGCGCACCACGTGCAGTTCCGCGGCGAGGCCCGCCTGTCGAAGCGCCGCGCGCAGCGCGTCGGCGTCGTTGCCGCCGCTGTGCGAACTCGCGTTGACGATGACGGGAACGATGCGGTCCACGGGCCCTCCTGCAGCCGCCAGCATCGGCCGGCGGCCGTGCAGCGGCCGTCAGGACGGTCGATCCCCGGCTACAGCGACCACCAGCCGGTGATGGACAGCCGGTCCTGCCGCGCCCAGGGCGCGACGAGGCTGACCACGTGGTCGGCCGGCACCTCGAACAGCGAGAGCGTGTTCCAGCGCGGCACGAAGCTGTCGACGACGCGGCCGTCGCGGTCGACGAACTGGAGCAGGCCGCCCCAGTCGGCCTGCCAGTCGCGCGTGAGGTTGATGACGTAGGCGAAGCGACGCTCCTTCGCGGCGTCCTCGTCGTTGTGCTGGCGGAGGAAGTGGCCGCGGCGGTAGCGCGTGGCCTGAGCGCCGGCGCGACGGATCCGCTCGTCGCCGGTGACCGCCCGGTAGAACCCGATCGCCGACGGCGAATTGAGGCTCTCCAGCACGCGATGCAGCACGAGGCCCGGGTCGAGGCCCTCGGTGTAGGCGCGCACCATCATGTAACTCTCGTAGGCGAAGCGGAATCCGTCGCCGTCGGCCACGCCGCGCAGGAAGCCGTCCATGTCGCCGGCCTGCAGCCGCGCGTATTCGTCGCCGCGGATCGTGCGGGCGCCGGCGTCGTCGCGCACGGCGAGCGTCCACGGCACCTCGTGCTCCAGGCAGTCGCGCAGCCGCCGTGCGACGGCCGGGTCGAGGAAGTCGTCGACCTGCACGCGCCCGCGTTGCCGCAGCGCATCGCGCATGGCCGCGACGTCGAGCCCTTCGTTGATCATGCCGCCCCCGCGCAATCCCCGCCCCGATCATGGACGGGGGCGCGTCGGGACGGAAGCGCCCGGCCGGCCGCGGCGTGGCGGCGACCGGTCGGGCGCGGCCGCTTACGGCCAGCGCGGCGGATTCGCGGCCCAGGCGGCCTGCACCTGCGCGAGCGTGGCGCGGTCCTCGTCGCGCCACTGCGGCAGCAGCTCGGCGTAGCGCGCGGGGGTCGACCACTGACCCGGCTCGGTGCGCACGGCGGCGGCGTACCAGCGCACCGCCTCGTCGCGGCGGCCGAGCGTCCACAGCGCGACCGCGAAGCTCGGCGGCATCCACGAGGCGGTGACGCCGCGACCCGCGATCTCCGACCATTGCGCCAGCGCACCGGCGGCGTTGCCGCTGCGGTAGAGGTCCCAGCCGTAGTTGAACTTCACCGGCTTCCACAGCGCGCTGGTGATGTCGAGGCGCGAGAGCACGTGGCCGTAGAGGTCGCGGCCGACGTCGAGCTGGCCGCCCTGCATCGCGTAATGGGCGAGCTGCGCGGTTTCCAGCACCGCTTCGGGGCGTCGTTCGACGAGGCGGCTCATGCGGTCGAGGGCGGCCGGCGTGCGCTCCTTGAGCTCGAGCACCGGACGCAGGGTGGCGGCGTCGGCGTCGAAGTAGAACTCGGCCACGCGCGGAAGTTCGGGGGTCTGCGCGCGGGACGGCGCAGCGAAGGCGAGGCCGGCGGCGAGCGCGACGGCGATCAGGGTGCGGCGGATCATGGACGGGGGACCTTGGGCTTCGGAAGTCGGGCGCCGCGCGGGCGCGCCCGATCACAAGCAAGTCCGGTGCCACGCGGCGCCGTACGCCCCCGAACGGGGCGGTGCCGACCCCGCTGGTAGAATTCGCGGCCTCGCCGGCCCGTGTCCGCTCCGCCGGCGGCCTCCCTTCTGACGCCACCTCGCGGCCCCTGCGGCCGCGTCGGAGCCTGCCGCATGTCCAGCACCGCCGAACTCAGCTCCCCGGCCTCGGCCGACACCGGCCTCACCCGCTCGGTCGTCGATCCCGACTATTCGCTCGACCACAAGTACAGCCGCGTCGAGGGCCGGATCTACCTGTCGGGCGTGCAGGCACTGGTGCGGCTGCCCCTGATGCAGCGCCTGCGCGACCAGGCGATGGGCCTGAACACGGGCGGCTTCGTCTCCGGCTATCGCGGCAGCCCGCTCGGCGGCTTCGACCTCGAGCTGTGGAAGGCGAAGAAGCACCTCGAATCGGCCGGCGTGAAATTCACCCCCGGCCTCAACGAGGATCTCGGCGCGACCATGGTCTGGGGCACGCAGCAGACCGGCCTGTTCCCCGGCGCGACCGTCGAGGGCGTGTTCGGCATGTGGTACGGCAAGGGCCCGGGCGTGGACCGCTGCGGCGACGTCTTCAAGCACGCCAACGCGGCGGGCACCTCGCGGCACGGCGGCGTGCTGGCCCTGGCGGCGGATGACCATGCGTGTCGCTCTTCGACCCTGCCGCACGGTTCCGAACACGAATTCGTCAGTGCGCTGATGCCGGTCCTGAACCCGGCCGGCGTGCAGGACATCCTCGACATGGGCCTGGTGGGCTGGGCGATGAGCCGCTACACGGGGCGCTGGGTGGGCTTCAAGACGATCGCCGAGACCGTCGAGTCGTCGGCGTCCGTCGACGCCAATCCGCTGGCGCTCAACATCGTCACGCCGGACGACTTCGAGATGCCGGCGGGCGGGCTCAACATCCGCTGGCCGGATCCGCCGCTCGAGCAGGAGATGCGCCTGCACCAGTACGCGGTCAAGGCCGCGCAGGCGTTCGCGCGCGCGAACCGGCTCGACCGCATCGTCATCGATTCGCCGGATGCGCGCCTGGGCATCATCACCACGGGCAAGTCCTACCTCGACGTGCTGACGGCGCTGGAATACCTCGGTCTCGACGAGCGCGCCTGCCGCGACCTCGGCATCCGCGTCTACAAGGTCGGCATGACCTGGCCGCTCGAGCCCGTCGGGCTGCGTGCGTTCGCGCGCGGGCTGTCTGACGTGCTCGTGGTCGAGGAGAAGCTGTCCTTCATCGAGAGCCAGATGAAGGAGCAGATGTTCAACTGGGCCGAACGCCCGTCGGTGGTCGGCAAGTACGACGAGAGCGGCGAGTGGATCCTGCCGTCGACATCCGAGCTCACGCCCGCGCGCATCGCGAAGGTGATCGCGCGCCGCATCCAGCGCTTCCACGACTCCTCGCACATCCGCGACGTGCTGGCGTGGATGGAACAGAAGGAGTCCGAGCTCGCGCTGCCGCGCGCCGCATTCCCGCGCGTGCCGCATTACTGCTCGGGCTGCCCGCACAACACGTCGACGGTCGTGCCCGACGGTTCGCGTGCGCTGGCGGGCATCGGCTGCCATTACATGGTCACGTGGATGGACCGGAACACCGACACCTTCACGCACATGGGCGGCGAAGGCGTGACGTGGGCCGGGCAGGCCGCGTTCACCGAGACCCCGCACGTCTTCCAGAACCTCGGCGACGGCACGTACTTCCACAGCGGTTCGCTGGCGATCCGCCAGTCGATCGCCGCGGGCGTCAACATCACCTACAAGATCCTCTACAACGACGCGGTCGCGATGACGGGCGGACAGCCGGTCGACGGCACGCTGTCGGTGCCGCAGATCGCGCACCAGGTGCGCAGCGAGGGCGTGCAGACGATCGTGCTGCTGTCCGACGACATCGAGAAGTGGAGCGACGCGTCCATCTTCCCCGCGGGCGTCGAATTCCTCGACCGCCGCGAGCTCGACGCCGCGCAGCGTCGCCTGCGCGAGGTGAAGGGCGTCAGCGTGCTGATCTTCGACCAGACGTGCGCGACCGAGAAGCGTCGTCGCCGCAAGCGCGGGAAGATGGTCGATCCGCAGAAGCGCGTGGTCGTGAATTCGCTGGTCTGCGAAGGCTGCGGCGACTGCGGCAAGAAGTCGTTCTGCGTCTCCGTGCTGCCGAAGGAGACCGAGTTCGGCCGCAAGCGCGACATCGACCAGAGCAACTGCAACAAGGATTTCAGCTGCACCGAAGGCTTCTGCCCGAGCTTCGTGACGGTGGAAGGCGGCAAGCTGCGCAAGCAGAAGCCCTCCAGCGCGAAGGATCGCCTCGCGGACCTGCCGATGCCGCAGTTGCCGGCGCTGGACCGTCCCTGGAACATCCTGATCACCGGCGTCGGCGGCACCGGCGTCGTCACCATCGGTGCGCTGCTCGGCATGGCCGGCCACCTCGAAGGCCGCGGCGCGAGCGTGCTCGACCAGACCGGCCTCGCGCAGAAGGGCGGCGCGGTCACCACGCACATCCGCATCGCCAACGCGCCGGCCGACATCCATGCCGTGCGCATCGCCGCGGGCGAGGCCGACCTCGTACTGGGCTGCGACATGGTCGTGGTCAACGACTACTGGGCGCTGTCGAAGATCCGCGCGGGCCGCAGCAACGTCGTGCTCAACAGCTACGAGGCGATGCCGGGCACGTTCACCACGCGGCCGGACATGCAGTTCCCGGCCGACGGCATCGTGGAAGCCGTGCGCCGTGCGCTCGATGGCGCGGAACCCTTTGTCGTCGATGCCACGCAGCTCGCGACCGCGCTGCTCGGCGACGCGATCGCGACCAACCTGTTCATGCTCGGCTATGCCTGGCAGCGCGGGCTGGTGCCCGTCTCGTTCGAGGCACTGATGCGCGCGGTGGAGCTCAATGGCGCGGCGGTCGACATGAACAAGACCGCGTTCGCCTGGGGCCGCTTCGCCGCGATCGACCCGACCGCGGTCGCCGAGGCCGCGGGCCTCGCGCCGAAGACGGCGCCGTCGACCGCGAAGCTCGAGCTGCCGATGCTCGCGCCGGGCGAATGGGAAGGCCACGAGGCCGGCGGCCCCGCCGCGCCGCGCGCGCTGGCGAACCAAGACGACCTGCGCCACGTGCCCTCGCACGACGCGCTCGACAACGTCGCCTTCCTGCCGCTCGACGATGCGCGCCTGTCGCGTTCGCTCGACGAGGTCATCGCGCGTCGCGTGAAGTTCCTCACCGACTACCAGAACGCGGCCTACGCGAAGCGCTACGCGGGCTTCGTCGCGAAGGTGCGCGAGGCCGAGGAGACGAAGGCACCCGGCAGCACCGACCTCACCGAGGCCGTGGCCCGCTACGCCTTCAAGCTGATGGCCTACAAGGACGAGTACGAGGTCGCCCGCCTCTACACGAGTGGCGAGTTCAAGCGCCGCCTCGACCAGCAGTTCGAGGGCGACTACACGCTGAGGTTCCACCTCGCGCCGCCGCTGCTCGCAAAGAAGGATGCACAGGGCCGGCTGGTGAAGAAGCAGTACGGCCCGTGGGTGTTCACTGCGTTCAAGCTGGTGGCGAAGCTGAAGTTCCTGCGCGGCACGGCGCTTGACGTCTTCGGCAAGACCCACGAGCGTCGCATGGAGCGCCAGCTGATCGAGGACTACGTCCGCACGGTCGACGGCCTCCTCGCGAAGCTCGATGCCGGCAACGTCGACCTCGCCGCGCAGATCGCCAGCGTGCCGGAACACATCCGCGGCTACGGGCACGTCAAGGACGAGCACGTCGCCCAGGCGAAGGCGCGCGAGGCCGAACTGCTGCGCGACTGGGACAACCCGCTGCGACTGGTGCGGGTCGCCTGATCGACGCGAAGCCCCGCTCCGGCGGGGCTTCGTCGTTTGCGGCATCCTCCGGTCGCGGTGCAACCCCACGGCCCCGGGTCGTGCGTTGGAGCCTTCGACACCGCCACCCGGGGACTTCCATGCGCCGACTGCACCTCGCCTTCGCCCTTCCGCTCGCCCTCGCCGTACTGCCCGCGCTCGCCGCGGGCGACACGCTCACCCCGTTCCGCAGCGAGGCGCAGTTCGCCCGCACGCTCGATGCCTGGCATGCGCAGAAGGTGCGCGAGATGGAACGCCAACAGCGGCGCATGGCGACGATGAAGTCGTCGATGCCGCCGATGCCGCCTCCCGCACCGGTGGCGCTCAGCGCCCCCGCGTCGCAGGAGCTCAACAGCGTCCAGGTCACCGGCTCGCGCATCGCGGCCGCCGATACGGAGACGATCACCAACGTCCAGACCCAGGGCGTCGACGAGGGCGACATCGTCAAGCGCCAGGGCGATTACCTGATCGTGCTGCGCCGGGGCCGGCTGTTCACCGTGCGCGTGGGCGGTGATCGGCTCGAGCCGGTGTCGGCGGTGGACGCCTTCGCGCCCGACGCGGACCCGTCGGGCACGTGGTACGACGAGATGCTGGTCAGCGACGGCACCGTGGCGATCATCGGCTACAGCTATTCGCGCGGCGGTACCGAAGTGGGCCTGTTCGACCTCGACGCGCGCGGCGGCCTGAAGTATCGCGCCACCTACCAGCTGCGCAGCAACGACTATTACTCCGCCCGCAACTATGCGAGCCGGCTGGTCGGCCACAAGCTCGTGTTCTACACGCCGATGGCGTTGAACCCGTGGTCGCCGTGGCGCGACCGGCTGCCGGCGTACCGGCGCTGGGCGGGTGCGACGCCGGCCTCGTTCGAACGCATGCTGCCGGCGTCGCGCATCTACCGCGGGCTCGACGAACTCGACGACGACGTCGCGCTGCACACGGTGTCGGTCTGCGACCTCGATCGCCCGCGCATGGCCTGCGAGTCGACCGCCGTGCTCGGTGGCAGCGGCGAGGTCTTCTACGTCGCCGAGGACGCCGTCTATGTCTGGACCACGGGCGGCCGCAACGCACGCGGCACGCCGACCGCGAGCATCTTCCGGATGCCGCTCGACGGCGGCGCGCCATCGATGCTGCGCGCCTGGGGCGGCCCGGTCGACCAGATGGGCTTCCTGCAGAAGGACGGCTGGCTCAACGTGCTGGTCGCGCGCACCGCGAACGGCGACGGCATGTGGTCCTCGCGCCAGGCCGGCGAAGACATGGCGCTGCTGCGCGTGCCGCTGTCGGACTTCGGCGACATCGAGGCGCGTGCACCGAAGTCGCGCTACCGCCTGCTGCCCGGCACCTCGGGCTGGAACCTGCACCAGCGTTTCATCGGCGACTGGCTGGTCTACGGCGACCACGACGGCAGCCGCCAGCAGGTGCACGCGCTGCGCTATGCCGCGCCGGCGCCGGTGCAGACGTTCCCGTTGCCGCATTCGCTCGAGCGCATCGATGCGATGGGCGGTGACGGCGTGCTGGTCGGCGGCGACGGCAGCGACCTCGTGTTCACCGGCCTGCGCCTGCGCGGCACGCATGCGGCGCTCGCGGGCGCCTATCGTCGCAAGGATGCACAGCAGGGCGACGACCGCACGCACGGCTTCTTCTATCGCCCGACCGGCGAGGACGAGGGCCTGCTCGGCCTGCCGATCGTGCGCGGCGGCGATCATCCCGGCGCCTCGGTGCTGTACCTGCGCAACCGCGCGCTCGCGCTGTCGCCGCTGGGCACGCTCGACTCGCGCGTGGGCGAGGTGGACGACGCCTGCCGGGCGAGTTGCGTCGACTGGTACGGCAATGCCCGCCCCATCTTCCTCGGCGACCGTGTCTTCGCGCTGATGGGCTACGAGCTGGTGGAAGGCCGGCTCGAGGCCGGCGCGATCCACGAGCGCCGCCGCGCCAATTTCGCCGCGCCGCAGTCGATAACCGTCCGCTAACGCGACGCGGCCGACGGGCGGGGCGCAGCGCCCGTCGGCATCGCCTATAAGGGCTCCGGCGCCCCGCGCCGGAGCCACACGATGGTCTTCAACTCGCTGACGTTCGCGGTGTTCTTCGCACTGGTGCTGGCGATGCATTCGCTGCCACTGGGCTGGACCACGCGCAAGTTCAACCTGCTGCTCGCCAGCTACCTGTTCTACGCGGCATGGAACCCGCCGTTCATCCTGCTGCTGTGGCTGTCGACCGTCGTCGACTGGTACGCGGCGCAGGGGCTGGTGCGCGCGCAGCGGCCCGCCGCCCGCAAGGCCTGGATGCTGCTGTCGGTGGTGGTGAACCTCGGCATGCTCGCCTGGTTCAAGTACGGCGGCTTCATGCTCGACAACTTCGCCGCGCTGATGCATTCGCTGGGCGTGGCCTACCAGGCGCCCAAGCCGGACATCGTGCTGCCGGTCGGCATCTCGTTCTACACGTTCGCCACGCTGTCCTACACGCTCGACATCTACCTGCGGCGCGCGCTGCCGGCGCGCAACTTCCTCGACTATGCGCTGTTCGTGACGTTCTTTCCGCACCTCGTCGCCGGCCCGATCATGCGGCCCACCGAACTGGTGCCGCAGTTCGAGCAGCCACGCCGCGCGACCGGAGATGCGATCCGCTTCGGCCTCGCGCTGATGACCCTCGGGCTCTTCATGAAGGTGGTGCTGGCCGACGGTTTCCTCGCCGGCCCGGCCGAAGGCGTCTTCGACGCGAAGACCGCTCCCGGGGCACTCGATGCCTGGATGGGCACGCTCGCCTTCAGCGGGCAGATCTTCTGCGACTTCGCCGGCTACTCGACCACCGCGATCGGCGCGGCGATGTGCCTGGGCTTCGCCATGCCGGACAACTTCCGCTTCCCGTACGCGGCGGTGGGCTTCTCCGACTTCTGGCGTCGCTGGCACATCACGCTGTCGGCGTGGCTGCGCGACTACCTCTACATCCCGCTGGGGGGCAACCGCCACGGCCCGGCGCGCACGTACATCGCGCTGATGCTGACGATGCTGCTCGGCGGGCTCTGGCACGGCGCCAGCTGGACGTTCGTCGCCTGGGGCGGCCTGCACGGCGCCTACCTCGCCGCCGAGCGCCTGCTCCGGTCGCGGTTCGGCCACTGGCGGCCGGGGCCGCTCGCCTTCTTCGCGCTGGGCCTGCTGACGTACGCACTGGTCAACGTCACCTGGGTGTTCTTCCGGGCGAAGACGTTCGAGGGCGCGTTCACCGTGCTGCGCGGCATGGCCGGCGCGACGCCGCATCCGCTGCCGCTGCTGTCGGCGGTCGAGGTCGTCGCCGTCGCGCTGATCATGGCGTCAGTGGTGGCCGTGCACTGGCGCATGCGCGACACCACGCTCGAGGCCGTCGTCGCGCGCATGCCCGCGCCCGCGATCGCCCTCGGGTGGGCGGCGATGGCGTTCGCGATCGTGATCGAGCAGGGAGAAGGCAATGCCTTCATCTATTTCCAGTTTTGAGGCCGTGCCGGAGGTGCATCGCGCGACCGCGGCCGATCGCCCGGGCGAAGCGCAGCCGGTGCCGGTGCGGCCGATCCCGGCGCAGCCGTGGCGCGGCATCGGCGTGGCGGCCCTGGTGCTGCTCGTCGTGGCACTTGCCGCCTGGGAATGGCGCATGCGGCAGATCGGGCTGGCGGCCGGCGACTACGCGATCGATCCGTCGGGCTGGTCGGAGGCGCGACGCCGCATCGATACCGGCAACGTGCCGGTCGCGATCGTCGGCGACTCGCGCATCCTCTTCGACACCGACCTCGACCGTTTCGAACGCCTGACCGGCGTGCGGCCGCTGCAGCTCGCGCTTCCGGGCACCAACGCGCGGCCGTTCCTGCAGGACGTGGCGGCCGATCCGCACTTCCACGGCCTGCTGATCGTCGGGCTCGCGGACATGTCGTATTTCCGCGAAGGCGATGGCGGCCCCGCGCTGCAGCGCTACCGACACGAGATGCCGTCGCAACGCACGGGCTACCGGCTGTCGCGCCTGCTCGAACGGCACTTCGCCTTCATCGATCCGGCCTACCGGCTGAGTGCGCTGGTGTACACCGCCGACCGCGGCCAGCGCCGCGGTGCCGCATCGCGCTACTACATGCCGTGGAAGCTGCTGCGCGTCGACGAGCGCGGGCAGGCCTCGCTGTGGACGAAGATCCAGACCGACCCGCGACTGCGCGCGCAGGCCCGGCAGGGCTGGATGGACATGCCCGGGCGGCCGCCGCGTCCGCCGGTCCCGCCGAAGCTGATCGAGTCGACGCTGGCGGCGACGCAGGCGGCGGTCGCGCGCATCCGCGCACGCGGGGGCGAGGTCGTCTTCGTGCGGCCGCCGTCGGCCGGCCTGCTGCGCGAACGCGAGGCGCGGCGCATTCCACGCGCGAAAGGCTGGGATGCGCTGCTCGCGCGCTCGAACGCGAAGGGCATCCACTTCGAGGACCATGCCGAACTGCAGGGCCTGGACCTGCCGGAGTGGTCGCACCTGTCGCAGCGCTGCGCGGTCGTCTTCACCGACGCCTACGTGCGCCTGCTCGCCGAGGCGACGCCCCGCGTCCGCCTTCGCGCGGACGCGCCGCCGCCGTTGTCGCCGCGGGACTGCACG
This sequence comes from Lysobacter xanthus, assembly GCF_047159895.1. NCBI lineage: Bacteria > Pseudomonadati > Pseudomonadota > Gammaproteobacteria > Lysobacterales > Lysobacteraceae > Lysobacter > Lysobacter xanthus. The sequence continues at coordinate 24,278 of NZ_BAAGAB020000009.1, read as the reverse complement.
GCGGGTGTCGCGACGTCAGCAGCGTCCCTCTCGGCGCGCTGACGCAGGGCGCCGACATCCCGGGCCGCGATCCCGCGCGAACGGGATCGCGGCCGCCCTCCCGTTACTTGCCGGCGAGGGCCTGCGACGCGCCGGCACCGCCGCGATCGGCGATAGCCGTGTCGGCCGGCGTGCCGGGCTCGCGGCCGGTCCACGGATCGACCGGCACGCGGTCGCCCGGGCGCAGCACCGCCTCGCCATGCGTGGTCTCGTCGGCGACGACCACCATGCCGCCGCGCTCGGTCACCTGGAACAGCTGCTCGGCGAAGGCCTTAGGAAGGCGCACGCAGCCGTGCGAGGCCGGATAGCCCGGGATATGGCCGGCGTGCAGGGCGATGCCGTCCCAGGTCAGCCGCTGCATGAAGGGCATCGGCGCGTTGTTGTACTTGTTCGAGTGGTGGACCTTCTGCTTCTCGAGGATCTCGTACACGCCCGGCGGCGTGTCGTGGCCGGTCTTGCCGCTGCTGATGCTCGAGCGCCCGATGCGCACGCCGCCGCGGTACACGTGCGCGGTCTGCTCGGGCAGGCTCACCACCACGACGACGGGCCCGGCGGTCGAACGCTCCGGGGTCCATTCGTAGGTGCCGGGTGCGAGGTCGCCGGCCACCATCACGGTGTCCGACGGCGTCGACGGCTCGTCCGCCGCGAAGACAGGCGTGGCGAGAAGACCGAACAGCAGCACGCCGATGGCGCGGGCGGTCGCGGTGCGCGGCCGGGAAAACAGCGGGGTCGTCGAGGTCGTGTCCATGGGTTGGACGCTAGCGATCGCCGCATCAGCACCGATTTGACCAAGCCCACTTCGGGCTAAACGAAACGGGCGCCGTGCCCGCTGAACAGGCGGTCGCCGTGACCGGACGTGCAGGTCGCCGCACGCCGGATGAACGAGGCCGCGTGCGGCGCGGCTTTTCGCGGCCTCGACGACGCCGTGGTTCACTCGCTCCACCCATCGATGAGGAGCAGTGCGATGACGCAGTGGCCCGGCTGGTCCGACCAGAACACCCTCGTGCTGCCCCTCGAGGACGTCCCGCCGTCGTCGCCGCTCGAGCATGGGGGCCAGCGTCTGGAGCCGAAGGGCGAGCTGCACGTGACGCTGGTGGGCGCCGCGCTCGGCGAGGAACTGCGGCGCGCGCTCGGCGACCGGCTCGACGAGGCCACGCGCCCGGCGTTCGAAGCGCTCGACTGGTCGTACGTCCGCAGTGGCGAGCGCCTGCTCATCGAAAAGCCCGGTACCACCGACGACGGCGGACGCGGCACGGTGGCGAGCGTGGTCGAGCTCGTCGACCTGCCGGCGCTCGACTTCTTCTACCGCTGGCTGGGCGAACTGCTCGGCCGCCAGCTACCGGTCCCGCCGGCGCACGTGACGCTCTATACGCGCAACAAGGCGAAGGGCATCGCGATCCCGACGGCGCGGCAACTCCGCGCCTGGTCACGCGGACCCGTGCCCGGCACGGCCTGATCCGCCGTCTCACGCGGGCGCCGGACTCATAGGCTGCGACGCCCCTGCGGCCCAATCCCCGCCTTCATCACGACGGAGGCGGGCGATGTCCACGGGGCGCGATCTGGTGCGGCAGGCCGACGGCGGCATCGACCTCGAGGACGACGGCGCCGCCGCCGCGATCGCGCAGCGACCGCGCGCACTGAGGAAAGGCGACGGCGCCGGGCTGACGCAGGCGCTCGCGCGGCGCTACGGCGACCGCATCACCGGCCACTTCACGATCCCCGGTCGCGAGGGCGCGTACGCCGAGCTGCCGGCCGACCTGCCGGCCGCGCTGGCCGAGGCGCTGAAGTCACGCGGCATCGAGCGCCTGTATTCGCACCAGGCCGAGGCGTGGGCGGCCGCGCGTCGCGGCGAGCATGTCATCGTCGTCACGCCGACCGCGTCCGGCAAGTCGCTCTGCTACACGCTGCCGGTGGTGACCGCGGCGATGGAGCGCGGCGCGAAGGCGCTGTACCTGTTCCCGACGAAGGCGCTGGCGCAGGACCAGGTCGCCGAGCTGCTCGAACTCTCGCGCGCCGGCGACCTCGGCCTGAAGGCCTTCACCTTCGACGGCGACACGCCGGGCGATGCACGGCAGGCGATCCGCCTGCACGGCGACATCGTGGTGAGCAATCCCGACATGCTGCACCAGGGCATCCTGCCGCATCACACCAAGTGGGCGCAGTTCTTCGAGAACCTGCAGTACGTGGTGATCGACGAGGTGCATACCTATCGCGGGGTTTTCGGCTCTCACGTCACCAACGTGCTGCGCCGGCTCAAGCGCATCTGCGCGTTCTATGGCTCCAACCCCCAGTTCATCCTGTGCAGCGCGACGATCGGCAACCCGCAGCAGCACGCCGAGGCGCTGATCGAGCACGGCGTCACCGCGATCACCGAGTCGGGCGCGCCGACCGGCGACAAGCACGTGCTGCTGTGGAACCCGCCGGTGGTGAACCCCGACCTCGGCCTGCGCGCAAGTGCCCGCTCGCAGAGCAACCGCATCGCGCGGCTCGCGATCAAGGCCGGGCTCAAGACGCTGGTCTTCGCGCAGACGCGGCTCATGGTCGAGGTGCTGACGAAGTACCTCAAGGACGTGTTCGACCACGATCCACGAAAAGCCCCGCGCATCCGGGCCTACCGCGGCGGGTATCTGCCGACCGAGCGGCGCGAGGTCGAGCGCTCGATGCGCGCCGGCAACATCGACGGCATCGTCAGCACGTCCGCGCTGGAGCTCGGCGTGGACATCGGCGCGCTCGACGTCGTGGTGCTCAACGGCTATCCGGGCAGCGTCGCCGGCACCTGGCAGCGCTTCGGCCGCGCCGGCCGCCGTCAGCAGCCCTCGCTCGGCGTGCTGGTGGCGAACTCGCAGCCGCTCGACCAGTACGTCGTGCGCCATCCCGAGTTCTTCATCGATGCCACGCCCGAGCACGCGCGCATCGCGCCGGACCAGCCGCTGATCCTGTTCGACCACATCCGCTGCGCCGCGTTCGAGCTGCCGTTCGTGACGGGCGAGAACTTCGGCCCGATCGAGCCCGAGCTGTACCTGGAGGCGCTCGCCGAAACCGAGGTCGTGCACCGCGAGGGCGACCGCTGGGAGTGGATCGCCGACAGCTATCCGGCGAACGCGGTGAGCCTGCGCAGCGTGGCCGACGGCAACTTCGTCGTGGTCGACCGCACCGACGGGCGCCAGCAGATCATCGCGGAGGTCGACTATTCCGCCGCCGCGCTGACACTGTACGAAGGCGCGATCCACATGGTGCAGTCCACGCCGTACCAGGTGGAGCGGCTCGACTGGGACGGCCGCAAGGCCTACGTGACCCGCACGTTCGTCGACTACTACACCGACTCGATCGACTACACCAAGCTCAAGGTGCTCGCCGAGTTCGACCGCGCACCGGCCGGCGACGGCGATGCCCGCCACGGCGAAGTGCATGTCGTGCGCCGTGTCGCCGGCTACAAGAAGATCCGCTACTACACGCACGAGAACATCGGCTACGGTCCGGTGAACCTGCCGGACCAGGAACTGCACACCACCGCCGCGTGGTGGCAGATCCCGCAGCCGCAGCTGCTCGCCTGGTTCGCGTCGCGGCAGGATGCGCTCGACGGCTTCCTCGGCGCCGGTTATGCCCTGCACGTCGTGGCGACGCTCGCGGTGATGGCCGACGCGCGCGACCTGCAGAAGGCGATCGGCAACGGCGACGGCGCGTGGTTCGCCACCGCCGACGCCAACGGTCGCGGCCAGGTGCGCGGCGGCGAAGGCCAGGAACTCGCGCCGTTCGAACTGCAGCAGTTCGTGCCGACGATCTACCTCTACGACAACTTTCCCGGCGGCGTCGGGCTCTCCGAACCGCTGTGGACGCGGCAGGCCGAGCTCGTGCAGCGCGCGACCGAACTCGTCGAACGCTGCGACTGCCGCGCGGGCTGCCCGGCCTGCGTCGGCCCGGTGCTCGCCGCGGATGAGATGGCGGTCGCCGAAGGCGATCGCCTCGAGGGCGGCACGTCGCCGAAGGCCCTCGCGCGCCGGGTGCTGTCGCTGCTGTCCAAGGCCTCCGATGCGCAGCGGCCGGTCGACGCGCCGCGCGCACTGGAGCGCGGCGCATGAGCCTCACCCTCGATCGCCTGCGAGCGCTCAAGCGGCAGGCCGGCGCGACCGATGCGCCGGCACCGCAGGCCTCGTCGGTGCCGTCATCGCTGCGCGAACCTGCGGTCGCCCCGCCGGTCGCGCCCTGGGAGAAGGTGCTCGCCGCGGACGCCGCATCGCCGGGGCCGTCGGTCGTCGCGTCCGCGCCGCCGCCCTCGCTGCGCCGCCTGCTGGGCCTGCGCGACCGCGCCGCCGCACCGCGTCCACGCGCGCGCAGCGTCGATCGCACGTTGCCGGGCGTGGAGATCGACGATGGCCTGTGGCTGCTCGAATCGCAGGTCGCGCACGCGACGCCCGACGTGCCGCTGCCGCTCGCCTTCGCGCGTCGGGAGGGCCATGTGCAGGCCGACGACGTGCTGTTCTTCGACACGGAGACGACCGGTCTCGCCGGCGGCACCGGCACGCGTGCCTTCATGATCGGCGCCGCCGACTGGCACGACGGCGCCCTGCGCGTGCGCCAGCTCTACATCGCGACGATGGCGGCCGAGCGCGCGATGCTGCGCACGTTCGCCGGATGGCTCGCGCCGTCCACCGTGCTCGCGAGCTACAACGGCCGCAGCTACGACGCGCCGCTGCTGCGCACGCGATACCGCCTCGCGCGCCTCAAGGATCCGCTGCACGGTCTCGACCATCTCGACCTGCTGCATCCGTCGCGCCGTCGCTGGCGCGGCCGCTGGGAGAACTGCCGGCTCGCGACGATCGAACGCGAGGCGTTGCGCATCCTGCGCGAGGACGACCTGCCGGGTTCGCAGGCACCCGCCGCGTGGTTGTCGTACCTGCGCGGCGGCGCATCGACCGACCTGTGCCGCGTGGCCGAGCACAACCGGCAGGACGTGGCGACGCTCGCACGGCTGCTGGAGCGGCTGTGCGATCTATCGTCGGATTTCCCTGAACAGGCTGAAGGGCCTTGACATCTCGACCACACCGTGGAACGCAGCCTGAAGCTCCACGACGTTGTCGGGTGCATCGCATGCCACTCCAAGGTTCCGTCCGCGAAGGTGATTGGCCCCGTCTCGTCCTGCCCGTGATGGTGCTGGTCGCGTCAGTCGCCGCATGCAGCGCGATGCGTCCGGCCGATGCGGTCACGACCACCGTCTGCCATCCGGGCAATGCCGATGCCCTGGTCGGCCGCGCCGCGAGCGCGGCGATCGTCGAACAGGCGCGTCAGGCGAGCGGCAGCACGACGGTGCGCCTGGTGATGCCGAACGAGACCGCGCAGGAGTCCTCGCGCGTCGACCGCCTCAATCTCTACCTCGACGGCGGCGCGCTGATCACGCGGACCACCTGCGGCTGAACCGGCGGTCGCCACGTTGACGCGGTGCTGCGCGCGAACGGGCAGGCTGGCGCCTCCGATCGTTTCGCGCGAGGCTGCATGAACCGCCCTGTCCGCATCGCCACCCTGCTCGCGAGCGCGACGCTCGACGTCGCGCTCGCCGCCTGTGCCACTCCGTCCGGCGCCCCGCCCATGAGCGATCCGCATCCGCCCGCCGCCGCGCAGCAGTGCCGCCCCGAAGCGGCGCAGTCGCTCGTGGGCCAGCCGGCCACGCCGCAGAACGTCGAGACCGCGCGCATGCGCGCAGGCGCCGAGGTCGCGCGTGTGCTCAAACCCGGCCAGATGGTGACGATGGAATTCCGCGACGGCCGTCTGAACGTCTACGTCGACGCCGCCAACCTCATCACGCGCATCGCCTGCGGCTGATCCAGCGCCGCCACGGTCACCCGGCGGCGCGCATCGCCGGCCGCGGGGTCGGCGTCGCTTGGGTGCGCCGCGCCGCGAACGCACTCATCGTCGCCTGCAGCTCGGACGCCACGCGGTCGAGCGAGGCCGAGGCCGCGGCGACCTGCTCGACGAGCGCGGCATTGTGTTGCGTCGCTTCCTCGAGGCTGCCCACGGTGTCGTTGATCTGGCCCATGCCGATGCCCTGCTCGCGCGTGGCATGGCTGATCGATTCGATGAGCTCGGTGCTCTGCGCCACCGCGGCGAGGATCGCCTTCATGGCCTGCTCGGCCACGCGCGCACGCTCGCCGCCCTGGGCGACGGCATCGCCGGACGTCGACAGCATCGTCTTGATGTCCTTCGACGAGGCGACGCAGCGCTGCGCGAGTGCGCGGACCTCCGAGGCCACGACCGCGAAGCCGCGCCCGGCGTCGCCCGCGCGCGCGGCTTCGACCGCGGCGTTGAGCGCGAGGATGTTGGTCTGGAATGCGATCGCGTCGATCACGCCGAGCACGTCCATCATGCGGCGGCTGGAATCGCGGATGTGCTGCATCGACTCGCCCACGCGGTCGACCGCCGCCTGCCCCGCTCGCGCCGCGGTCGCCACGGTGCCGGCGAGCTCCTGCGCGGTTTGCGCGTTCTGCGCGGTGCTCAGCACGGTCGCGCCGATCTGCTCCATCGTCGCCGCGGTCTCCTCCAGCGCGGCGGCCTGCTGCTCGGTGCGCGAAGCGAGGTCGTCATTGCCCATCGCGATCTCGCGTGCGCCGGCGGTGATCGATTGCGAGAACGTCTCCACGCGCGTCACCAGCACCTTGAGCTCGTTGGCGAGCTGCACCTGGGCAGTGACGTCGGTGGTGTACTTCACCACCTTGTAGGGCCTGCCGGTGCCGTCGAGGATCGGGTTGTAGCTCGCCTGCAGCCACAGCGCGCGGCCGTCCTTCGTGCGGCGTTCGTACTGGCCGCTGTCGGCCTCGCCCCGCCCGAGCCGTTCCCAGAACGCGCGGTAGGCGGCCGAGGCGTGCTCGGCCTGAGGGACGAACAGCGCATGGTTGTGGCCCACGATCTCCTCGCGCGCATAGCCCACCGCCTGCAGGAAGTTCGCGTTGGCATCGAGGATCGTGCCGTCGAGGTCGAACTCGATCACGGCCTGCACCTGGTGGATCGCGCGCAGCTGGCTCTCGAAGTCCGCGTTGCGATTGCGCTGCGCGGTGATGTCCGTCGCGTACTTCACGACCTTCAGCGGTCGCCCGTCCTCGCCCAGGATCGGGTTGTAGCTGGCCTCGATCCAGACGTCGCGGGCGCCCTTGCCCCTGCGCAGGAACTGCCCGGCACGGAACTCGCCGGCATTGAGCGCCCGCCAGAAATCCGCGTATTCGGTCGACGTGCGCGTCGCGGCGTCGACGAACATCGAATGGGGGCGCCCGACGACCTCGTGCTCCGCATAGCCCAGCGCCGCCAGGAAGTTCGCGTTGGCGCGCAGGATCGTGCCGTCGAGCGCGAACTCGACGACGGCCATCGCACGGTCGATCGCATCGATCTGGCCGGCCACGTCGAGCTCGCGCTGCTTGCGCGCGGTGATGTCGGTGGCGAACTTCACCACGCGCACCGGCCGCCCCGCGGTGTCGAACACCGGGTTGTAGGTGGCCTGCAACCAGACCTCGCGGCCGTCGGGCCGCACGCGCCGGAACTGCCCCGACATGAACTCGCCCCGCGCCAGCGCCAGCCAGAAGTCGCGGTACTCCGGCCCCCTCGCCACCTCGTCGCCGACGAACATCCGGTGGTGGCGGCCGCGCACGTCCTCGATGCGGCAGCCGAACACGTCGAGGAAATTCGCGTTGGCGTCGAGGACCCGGCCTTCGAGGTCGAACTCGATCACCGCCTGCGAGCGCTCGAGCGCCGCGAGCCGTCCTTCGAGGTGGGCATCGTGCCGACGCAGCCGCAGATGGGTAAGCAAGCTGCGGGAACGTTCGGCGGTCGACATGGCAAGCGATCTCGTGATGCGCCCCGTGATGACCGGGGCTGTCGTTCGGTAACGGCCGCGCCGCGAGCGGCTGCAGCGCGTCGCCTGAACCGCTGTGTTTCACGAGTGCCCGCCGTGCTGAAGGCCGCGGCGTCGCTGCCGATAACCGCGGGAGAGCCGCCGACGCCCCTGTCCGCACCGGCGCCCGCACGGAGTACGCCATGCTCGTCCCCGCTTTCCCCGACAACGAGTGTGCGCGACTGCGGGTGCTCGAGCGCATGGACCTGTCCGGCGCGCAGCGCGACGAGCGGTGCCAGCGCTACGCGCGGCTCGCCCGCACGATCATGGACACGCCGATGGCCGCGGTGACGATCGTCGGCCCCGACGAGCAGTGGTTCCGCGGCTGCGAGGGCCTGCCGGTCGACCGTACGTCGCGCGCCGTGTCCTTCTGCGGCCACGCGATCCTCGCCGACGCCCCGTTCGTGGTGCACGACGCGCTCGCCGACGGGCGCTTCGCCGACAACCCGCTGGTCACCGGCGAGCCCGGCATCCGCTTCTACATGGGCCATCCCATCGTGCTGCCCGACGGCATCGCGGTGGGCACGCTCTGCGCGATCGACCGCGTGCCGCGCGAACCGACCCCGGCGCAGCTGCAGGCGATGCACGACCTCGCGGACTGCCTGCGCAGCGAACTCACCACACTGCTCTCGGTGGCCGACATGAACGACGTCGCCAAGCAGCTCTTCCGGATGCTGCCGGAACGCGCGAACGCCTGACGACGCGTCGACGCCGCCTCAGGGCGCGGCGTGCGCCGTCGCACCGACGCCGGGCGAACGCCGCCGGTGCGCGGACGCGACGACCCCGCGCTTTTTCGCCCGCGAGGCGACACGGGGCGTCGACGTCGTCGCACGGCCCCGCGCCACGCGACGGCGCTCCTCGCGCAGGAACGCCAATGCGATGCGTTCCCAGCCGCGCACGCGGTCTTCCGGGGCGCGCAGCCGGCCCGCGCGCCAGCCGTCCAGCACGGCCGGATCGATGTAGGCGCGGCGACAGACCGCCGGGGTGTTGCCGAGCAGGTCGGCGACCTCCGCGATGACCTGCTTTTCGATCGAGGCGACTTCGCGGTCGCTCGCGTCGTCCGGCGGTGGGATCGCGGCGAAGCGTTCGACGGCCGCGAGCGTGCCGCCCCAGGTGCGGAAGTCCTTCGCGGTGAACGCCTCGCCCATCGCCTCGCGCAGGTAGTCGTTGACCTGTGCCGAGCCGACCGGCTGCGAGGCGCCGTCGTCGTCGACGTACTGGAACAGCGCCTGCCCCGGCAGCTGCTGGCAGCGCTTCACCAGCTTCACCAGCTGCGCGTCGTCGAGCACGATCTCGTGCTCGAGCCCGGACTTGCCGCGGAACGCGAACTTCGCGCGGCCGCCGCGCAGGAAGCCGACGTGGCGGTTGCGCAGCGTGGTCAGGCCGAACGAGCGGTTGCTGCGCGCATAGCAGTCGTTGCCGACGCGGATCAGCGTGCGCGCCATCACCGAGACGACGATGGCGAGCACCTTCTCGCGCGGAAAGCCCGGCAGGCGCAAGTCGCGGCCCAGCCGGCGCCGCAGCTTGGGCAGCGCTTCGCCGAAGGCGACGATGCGTTCGAACTTGCCGTCGCCGCGCACTGCCGCCCAGTCGGGGTGGTAGCGGTACTGCTTGCGGCCTTTCGCGTCGCGACCGGTGGCCTGCAGGTGGCCGTTCGTGTCCGGGCAGATCCAGACGTCAGTCCAGGCCGGCGGAATGGCGAGGCCGCGGATGCGCGCGAGGGTCGCTTCGTCGTCGACGCCGCGGCCCTGCGCGTCGACATAGGCGAAGCCCGCGCCCGCCTTGCGTCGGCGCAGGCCGGGCTCGACGTCGCCGACGTAGACGAGGCCGGCCTGGCGCGCGGCGAGCGCGCCCTCGGCGGAAGGCGGTGCGGAGAGAGTCATGTCGGCCGAGCATCGGCATGCCGTCGTCAACGGCATGCCAATCGGCCACGCGCGTTCAGGCGGCGGCGGGTTCCACGGCCGCCGCGCGGCGCGCGTGGCGCACCGCGACGAACCACGCCACCGACAGCACGATCGCGGCGAGGAAGAACGCGGCACCCGGCAGGTAGACCGGCGACGCCTTGCCGATGAAGAAGCTGAAGGTCGAGGCGTACGTGATCGGCGCGACGATGCCGATCAGGCTGACGAGGCTCATGATCGCGCCCTGCAGCCGGCCCTGCGCCTCGGGGCCGACCTCGCGCGTCATCAGCGCCTGCGCCGCGGGCTGGGACACCGCCCACAGCGCGCTGATCGGCAGGCCGAGCCAGAACATCCACGGCTGCGACGAGAAGCCGTAGATCGCGAAGCCGACGACGCCGCAGGCCAGGCCGATCGACATCGCGCGCTGTTCGCCGAAGCGCTTGATCATGCGGCCCACGAGCCCCGCGTTGACGATCACGCTGAGCACGCCGACCGCGGCGAGCACGTAGGACACCTCCTTCGGGCCCCAGCCGTAGCGCGCGTCGCCGAACAGCACGAACGTGCTCTGGTAGACGTAGTGCGTGGACGCTGCGAGCAGCACGATCAGGATGAGGTCGGTGATCTGCGGATAGCGGCGGATCATCGAGAGCGAGGCGAACGGCCGCGCCTGCGTCCAGTCGAAGCGTTTCGCGCGCTTCTCGGCCGGCAACGATTCCGGGAGCACGAACAGCCCGTAGCAGAAGTTCGCCAGCGCGAGCACGGCCGCGCCCCAGAACGGCAGCCGCAGGTCGATCGCACCGAGCTGGCCGCCGACCACCGGGCCGATGATGAAGCCCAGGCCGAATGCCGCGCCGATCAAGCCGAAGGCCTTCGCACGACCCTCGGGCGGGGTGACGTCGGCGATGTAGGCGTTCGCGGTGGTGAAGCTCGCCGAGGCGACCGCCGAGATGATCCGGCCGACCATGAGCCAGGCGAGCGTCGGCGCCAGCGCCATGAACACGAAGTCGAGGCCCAGGCCGACGGACGAGATCAGGATCACCGGCCGGCGTCCGAAGCGGTCGCTCAGTGCGCCCTGGATCGGCGAGGACAGGAACTGCACCGCGGCGAACACGGTGCCGAAGATGCCGACCCAGACCGCGGCGTGCGCGAGGTCGCCGCCGTTGAGCTTCTGCACGAGGTGCGGCAGCACCGGGATGATCAGGCCGAACGACAGCACGTCGATCAGCACGGTGACGAAGATGAAGGCGAGCGCGGCGCGGCGCGGGCCTGCGGAAGTCGCGGCGTCCACGGGAGTCGTCCTCGGAGGGAGGCGCGCAGTCTAGCCGCGGCGGGCGCGGCGTGCCGGTGCCGAAGGCCCAGGCGGCCGCGCGCGCCTCAGGGCCGTGCGGACTTGGGCGTCTCCGGCCCGGTGGTGCCCGCCGGTTGCGGCAGCGCCTGCGCGGTTTCGGGCTGCAGGTCCGCGCGCTCGCGCCAGTTGCGCGGCAGGCGATTGTGGATCTTCGTCGACGCGATCGCCGCATGCCCGACCGCGACGGCGATCTGGTTCAGCGCGCTCACCACGTCGCCGACCGCGTAGAGGCCGTCGACGCTCGTCTGCTGGTCGCCGCCGGTGACCACCTCGCCCGCCTCGTCGAGCTCCGCGCCGACCTGCTCGGCGAGGCCGCTGTTGGGCTGGCTGCCCAGCGTCGGATACAGCGTGTCGAAGCGCATCTCGCGCCCGTCGTCGAAACGCGCGACCGTCGAGCGCCCCTCGAAGGCGAGTTTCGACGGCGTTGGCAACACGTCGATGCCGGCCTCGCGCGCCTTCGCCAGCGCGCCGTCGTCGGCATCGGCATCGCTCGCGATCAGGCTGACCTCGCGCGAGAACGTGCGCAGGAACACGGCATGGCTCACCGTGCTGTCCACCGGGCCGTACACCGCGACGCGGCAGTCGCTCGCCTCGTAGCCGTCGCAGACCGGGCACAGGCGCACCGCGCCGCCGGCGATCGCCTCCTCCAGCCCGTCCAGCGGCGGCATCACGTCGACGATGCCGGTGGCGAGGATCACGAAGCGCGCGCGCCAGCGGCGGCCGTCCGCGGCGACCGCCTCGAAGCCGTCGTCGATGCGGTTGAGCTGCGCGATGCAGGCGTCCTCGATGTCCGCGCCATAACCGATCGCCTGCTCGCGCTGCTGCTGCAGCAGCGTGTGGCCTTCGATGCCGCGCGGAAACCCGGGCGCGTTGTGGCTGGCGGGGATCCAGCGCGCCCGGCTCTTGCCGGCGTCGACCACGAGGATGCGCCGGTGGTAGCGCACCAGGTACGTCGCGGCGGTAAGCCCGCCGGGGCCGGCGCCGATGATCAGGCAGTCGAGCAGGTCGTCGTCGCTCATGCGGGTTCCAGCAGGCGCAGGCCGAAGCGATCGGCCGGCGCGTTCCAGCGGTGGACGACGCGCAGGCCGGCCTGCGCGGCGAGCGCGTCGAAGTACGCGTCGGTGTACTTGTGCGAGATCTCCACGCAGATCGGCTCGCCGTCCTCGAGCACGAACGCCTGCCCCGCCACGCGCACCATCTGCAGGCCGCGGCTGACGATCGACGTCTCGATGCGGCTGCGCTCGGCCGAGAACCGCGCGACATGGCGGAAGCGGCGGCGGTCGAAGTCGGCGCCGAGTTCGCGGTTGATGCGGGCGAGCAGGTTGAGCGTGAACGCGGCGGTGACCCCGGCGGCGTCGTTGTAGGCGGCTTCCATCTCCGCGACCGGCTTGACGAGGTCGAGGCCGATCAGCGCCTGGCCGTGCGCGCCGATGGTTTCGCGCATAGCCGCGAGCAGGTCGACCGACTGCGCCTGGTCGAAATTGCCGAGCGTGGAGCCCGGGAAGAAGGCGAGCGTGCGCGCCGCTGCCATCAGCGCGGGCGGCACCGGGACCGGCGCGGTGAAGTCCGCGCACACCGGCAGCATCTGCACTTCGGGAAAGGCGTAGGCGAGGCGCTGCGTGGCGTCGAGCAGCATCTCCTTCGAGATCTCGACCGGCGTGTACGCGACGGGCGCATCGAGCCCGGCGAGCAGCAACTGCGTCTTGCGTCCGCTGCCGCTGCCGTACTCGACGACGTGCGCATCGGCGCCGACGGCCTGGCGGATCGCCGGCATCGCGCGCTGCAGCAGCGCGACTTCGGTCCGCGTGAGGTCGTACTCGGGCTGCCGCGTGATCTCCTCGAACAGCTGCGAGCCGCGCGCGTCGTAGAAATATTTCGACGGCAGCGTCTTCGGCGTGGACGACAGCCCGGCGATCACGTCGCCGCGCAGGTCGTCGGGCGTGGGCGAGAGGTCGAGCAGCGTGGGGAGCGCGGGCGCGGCGCGGCGGGCGCGGGCATGCAGCAGCGTCATGCGACGTCCTGGGCGAGGCGCACGCCGGCGAACTGCCAGCGCGCGCGGGGCGGGAAGAAGTTGCGGTAGCTCGGCCGCAGATGGTCGCGCGGGCTCGCGCAGCTGCCACCGCGCAGCACCTGCTGGCCGACCATGAACTTGCCGTTGTATTCGCCGAGCGCACCGTCCCACGGCCGGAAGCCCGGATACGGCACGAAGGCGCTGGACGTCCATTCCCAGACGTCGCCGAACATCTGCCGCAGGCCGGTGCCGGCGTGCCCGGCCGGCGCGAGGCGACCGCTCTCGACGAAGTTGCCGTCCACGGCCTGCGAGGCCGCGGCCCGCTCCCATTCGGCTTCGGTGGGCAGGCGCGCGCCGGCCCAGCGCGCGAAGGCATCGGCTTCGAAGTAGCTCAGGTGCGCGACCGGCGCATCGTCGTCGATGGCGCGCACGCCGCCGAGGCCGAATTCGGCGGCCTCGTCGAGCCAGTGCAGCGGGCGCTGCCAGTCCTCGGCCTGCACGCGCGTCCAGCCGTCGCTGAGCCACAGCGAGACGGTGCGATAGCCGCCGTCGTCGATAAACTCCCGGTACTCGCGGCACGTCACCGGCCGCGTCGCGAGCGCATACGCGCCGACGAGCACGCGATGTCGTGGCGATTCCGGATCGAAGGCGAAGGCGTCGCCGGCGGGCCACGACGGCGCGCCGATCTCGACGATCGCCTCGTCGAAGCGTTGCCAGCCGAGCGGACCGGCGGCCGGGCCGCGCGCGGGAAGGTCGTCGCGGTACGCCGGGCGCAGCGGATTGCACGAGAAGGCATGCAGCAGGTCGGTGAGCAGCAGTTCCTGGTGCTGCTGCTCGTGCTGCAGGCCCAGCTCGATGCGCTGGCGGAGCGGCGCGTCGAACGCATCGCGCGCGAGGCCGTCGAGCAGCCGTGCATCGATGCGCGCGCGGTAGTCGAGCACCTGTGCGAGCGACGGTCGCGACAGCAGGCCGCGCATCGGGCGCGCATGCTGCGGGCCGACGCTCTGGTAGTAGCTGTTGAACAGCACCGCCCAGTCCGGATCGACCGGCGCATGCCCGGGCAACGCAGCGAGCACGAACGTCTCGAAGAACCACGTCGTGTGCGCGAGGTGCCACTTCGTCGGGCTCGCGTCGGGCATGGACTGCAGCATCGCGTCCTCGGCCGACACGGGCGCCGCCAGTTCGACCGAGCGCTCGCGCACCGCGGCAAAGCGCGCGGCGAGCGGCGCGGCCGCACAAGGCGGCGCATCCCGCGTCGAGGCGGGCGGGGTGAGCAGGGCGGGTCCCATCGGGTCAGCCTACGGCCGAACCGCGACGGACGGGTGACGGCTGTCGGCGCGACGCGACGCCTCCGCGGCCCCCGCTACAGTGCGCTCATGCCCGTGCCCGACGACGCCCGCGACGCCTTCCTGCTGCCCGAAGGCGCGATCTACCTCGACACCGCGTCCAATGCGCCCCGCCTGCGCGACGTCGATGCCGCGCTGCGGGACGCCTGGGCGGATGGGCTCGCGCCGTGGCGCTTGGCGTGGAGCGACTGGGAGGCGCAGGTCGAGCGCGTGCGCGCACTGGGCTCGCGGCTGTTCCACGTCGACGGCCGCGAGGACGCCGACGCGGTGGCCGTCGTGCCGTCGGTCGCGCATGCGATGTCGACCGTCGCCGCCGGTTGGCCGCTGCAGGCGGGTGCCGTGGTCGGCTTCGTCGACGGCGAGTTTCCCTCCGCGCTGCTGCCCTGGCAGGCGCGGTGCGCGGCCGTGGGGGCGCGCATTGAGGTCGCGCCGCGCGCGGACGCGACGGCCGGCGTGCTCGCGCTGATCGCCGATGCGCGACCCGCCGTGCTCGTGTTGTCGCAGTCGCATTGGCGCGACGGTCGTCGGCTCGACCTCGACCGCATCGCCGCCGCCGCACACGACGCCGGCGTGCCGCTGGTGCTGGACCTGAGCCAGAGCCTCGGCGCGCTGCCCTGCGACGTCGCGCGCTGGCGGCCCGCGTTCGCGATGAGCGTCGGCTACAAGTGGCTGCTCGGGCACAAGGGCCTGTGCCTGCTGTGGGCGGACGCGGACTGGCGGGCGCGCATCGCCCCGCTCGAGCAGCACTGGCAGGGTCGCGCGCCGGCACAGGCATGGCGCTTCGACGCGAATGCCCCGCCGCCCTACCGCGACGGTGCGCGCCGGTTCGATGGCGGCGAGATCGCCGATCCGCTCAGGCTCGCCATCGCGGAGGCCGGATTGCGCGCGGTGGTCGGCTGGACGCCGGCGGCGATCGCCGCATCGCTCGGTGCGTGGACGGACGCCCTGAAGGCGCGCCTCGCCGGGGCCGGGCTGGGCGCCTGGTGCGTCGAGCCGTCGTCGCCGCATCTTCTGGGTCTCGCGCCGCCGGCCGATCGCTTGGGGGCGCTGCGCGATGCGTTCGCGCGGGCGGGCGTCGTCTGCATCGAGCGCGACGGCGTCTTCCGGCTCGCGCCGCACCTGCACGTCACCGCCGCGGATGGGGACGCCGTCGCCGCGGCGGTGATCGCCGCGCGCTGAGCGCGGCCGCGTACGTCAGCGCGGCGGCTGGCCGCTGCGGATGAACTGCAAAAACTCGGCCCGCGTGCGCGCGTCCTCGCGGAACGCGCCGAGCATCGTCGACGTCGTCATCGACACGCCGCGCTTGTGCACGCCGCGCGTGGTCATGCATTCGTGGCTGGCCTCGATCACCACGCCCACGCCGCGCGGCTGCAGCACGCGGTTGATGACCTCCGCGATCTGCGCGGTCATCTTCTCCTGCACCTGGAAGCGGCGCGCGAAGCTCTCCACCACGCGGGCGAGCTTGCTGATGCCCACCACCTTGCCGTTCGGCAGGTAGCCGACGTGCGCGCGTCCGATGATCGGCGCCATGTGGTGCTCGCAATGGCTCTCGAACTCGATGTCGCGCAGGACGACCATCTCGTCGTAGCCGGCCACTTCCTCGAACGTGCGCTCCAGGTAGGTCTTCGCGCAGGTGCCGTAGCCGCTGAACCAGTCGCCGTAGGCGTCGACGACGCGACGCGGCGTGTCGAGCAGGCCCTCGCGGGCGGGATCCTCGCCGGCCCAGCGCAGCAGGGTGCGCACGGCGGATTCCGCTTCCTCGCGGCTGGGCTTGTCGATGTCGGACATGGTCGATCCACGCAATTGAACGCGCGCATCGTAGCCCAGCGGCCGTCGCGCGAGGCCGACCGTCGCGGGATGCCGCGTCCCGGCCGCATGCGCATCCGGCCGCGGTCCGTGGTGGCGGCCTGCAGAGCGATGTCGGCGTTCGCCCGTCAGGCAAAAAGAAAGGGGCCGGTTTCCCGGCCCCCGATGCTGCGGGTAGCAATCGCAGCAGTTGAGTCGTCGCAGGCGACGCGGACCGCGGTCCGCGCGCCTGCGCCGTGGCTCAGCGGCCGTCGCGGTCCGCGTCGCCCGGCATCGCACGCTCGATGTGGTGCCAGCCGTCCTTCACTGCGCCGCGCGCTTCGCCCCACGCCAGGCGGGACTCGCCACGCGTGCTGTCCCAGTTGCGCTGCAGTTCCGGCTCGACGGTGTCGAAGCTCTGGCCGCGGTACTGGCCGTAGGTCTCGTAGCCGTACTTGTACGCCGGCTGGTAGTCGTTCCAGTCGCGCGAGCTGTTGTAGTACTCGGTGTTCGTGTAGTTGTTCTTGAAGTGGCTCTCGTACTCGGTCGGGTTCACGGCCTCGGCGATCGAGTCGCCGGCCTTCGAGCCGACCACGCCACCGATCGCGGCGCCCACGAGGGTGCCCACAGGGCCCGCGGCGGAACCGATCGCCGCGCCGGTGACGGCGCCTGCGACGGCACCCGTGCCGGAACCGAGGTTGTGGTCTTTCTTGACGTCGCTCATGGTGGACTCCGTTGTTTTTCTTGGGGGAGCCGGCAACCGGCCGGCAGCGGTGCACCGACTGTGGGCGGGCACCGGTACAACGCGAGTGAAGAAACCGGGGCTTCGAGCCAACGGCTGCTTAACGCAACCGGCGTGCATCGTCACGCGACCGTGATCAGACGGCGCCGAGGCGCCGTGCAAGACCGGACACGCGACGCGCGTGGCGGGCGAGCGCACGCTCGATCGCCGACGCGGGGCCGAGCACGTGCAACGCGCTGCGCGCACGCGTGAGGCCCGTATAGACGAGCTCGCGCGTGAGCACGCGCGTGTCGACGAGCGGAAGCTGCAGCCAGACGCTGTCGAATTCCGAACCCTGCGCCTTGTGCACCGTCGTCGCGAACGCGCTCGCATGCGCAGGCAGCGCCCCGGGATGGAACGCGCGCGGGCCGTCGGGGCCATCGAACCAGGCGATGGGCGCACCGTCGACGTCGCGCAGGCAGACGCCGACGTCGCCATTGAACAGGCCATGCCGCGCGCTGTTCTCGGTGACCATCAGCAGCCGCCCGTGGAAGTACGGGTCGCGCTGCGCACCCGCGAGCGCGAGTTCGATGCGCGCATTGAGCTGCACCGCGCCCTGCGGGCCCTCGCGCAGCGCGGTGAGCAGGCGCGCGCGATTGACCTGCGCGAGCGCGTCGCCTGGCACGCTGCAGTCGCGCAGGCGGCGCCACGGCGCGAGCAGCGACTCGCGCGTGCCGGGCGCGAGCGGGTCGCCCGCGTCCTCGTGGAACGACACGCCGCCCGCACCGGCCCGCAGCGCGGCGAGCGCCGCATCGGCATCGCCACGGCGCACCGGATCGGCGACGGGCGCCAGCAGCAGGGCATCGGTCTGCCGGTAGCCGCGGTCGAGGTGCACGCGCCGACCGGCGAGCGGCGCCCCGGCGGACGCCGGCGCATCGCTCGCGTCGACCAGTGCGGCGAGCACGTCGCCGGCCTCCACCGACGGCAATTGATCGCGATCGCCGAGCAGCAGCAGGCGTGCGCCCGTCGGCAGGGCCTCGACCAGCTTGCACATCAGCGGCAGGTCGACCATCGACGCCTCGTCGACCACCAGCACATCGAACTTCAGCGGCTCGACGGCATCGAAGCGCGCCTGCGGACGGCCGGGCACGAGCCCGAGCAGGCGATGCAGCGTGGACGCCTGCGTCGGCAGCGCGTCGCAGATCGCGGCGTCGATGCCGTCGGCCCGCAGCGCGTCGACCACCCGTCGGACGCCGCCGGCCATGCGATCGGCCGCGCGCCCGGTCGGCGCGGCGAGTGCGATGCGCGGCGCGACATCGCACGTGGCCTGCGCCTGCGCGACGAGCAGCGCGAGCAGGCGCGCGATGGTGGTCGTCTTGCCGGTGCCGGGCCCGCCGGTCACGAGCATCACCGGCGCATCGAGCGCACGGCGTGCAGCACGCGCCTGCGCCTCGTTGCCGGCGTCCACAGGAAACAGTCGCGCATGCAGCGCGAGCACCGCTGCGGCGGGTGCGGCGACGGAAGGCGCGCACAGTCGACGCAGCGCGACCGCGAGGCGCCGCTCGTACTCACGGTAGCGACGCAGGTACACGTGCCCGTGCTCGAGCACGAGCGGCGAAGATTCGTCGGCCGCGTCGCCGTCCTCCGGTCGTGCCACAAGCGGACACGCCGCGAGGACGTCGAACCACTGCGTCGCGTCCGGCCAGTCGATCGGCGCGTCGACCAGCGCGGCGACGGTGCCCGGGTCGAAAGCGGCATGCCCCTGCGCCACGGCATAGGAGGCGAGCGCGGCAGCGGCGAGCACGGGATCGGCGGTGTCCCCGTCCACGCGCTGCAGGGCCTGCGCAAGCGCGAGGTCGATCGGACGCACCGCGCCGCCGCGCTGCAGGGCCTCGAGCAGGCTCATGCGATGCCCCCGAACAGGCGATCGAGCGCGTCCACGAGCGCGACGGGCAGGCGCGCGGCGTGGATCCCCGGCGACGCCGCCTCGCGCGCGTCGACGCCGCGACAGAAGACGTAACGCACGCCGCCGAAGTGGCGTTCGTAGTCGTAGGCATCGCCGAGGCGGAAACGCAGCCAGCGATGCAGCGCGAGCGAGTAGATCGCGGCCTGCAGCGTGTACTCGCCCTCGTGCATCGCGCGCTCGAGCGTCGCCGGCGTGTAATCGGGCAGGCGGTTCGTCTTGTAGTCGAGCACGTGGTAACGCCCGTCGTGCGCGTAGACGAGATCGATCTTGCCGGTCATCAGGCCATCCAGCACGCGACGCGCGCCGAAGCCCGAACGCTCGGTGAGCAGGCCGTGCGCCTGTACCGTCGACAGCAGCACCTCGACGTCGACCTGCGACAGCGCGAAGTGGAATTCCATCTCCGCGCGACGCGACGCGGCCGGCACGTCGCACAGCCGCGCGCCTTCGGGCATCGATACGGTGAGCGTGTGGCCGACGAGCGCGGCGAGCAGCGGCAGGCCGTCGTCAACGTCGGTCTGCGAATAGCCCTGCGCGCGGAACGCTTCGATGAGCGCCTCGTGCTGGCCGGCCGGCGGGGGCCCGTCGCGCCAGTCGCGCCAGGCGGCGAAGTCGACCGTCTCGAACGCGCCGTGCACCACGTCGCCGAACCGCGTGCCGGAGAAGCGCGCGTCGTCGGCCGCTGCGGCGCGCAGCTCGGCGCCGAGGTCGATCGGCGCGTCCGCGGCTAGCAGTTCCTCGGCGGCGTCGACGCGCTCGCCCCGCGGCAGCAGCGTTTCGACGTTGCCCGTACCGAGCCGGGCGAGCGCGCTGAAGGAATAGATCGACCAGTCGCGCGCGAGCACGCGGCGCGGCTGGCGCGCGCGCGGCGGTCGCGGCGGCGCGGCGGTGCGCAGGGGCGCCGGCAGCGTTTCGTCCAGCGGGCTTTCGTCGACGACGATCGAGCCGCCGTCGGCCTGCAGGGCTTCGAGCATCGGCGACAGCGGCGTGCGAGCGCGGCGGAACAGCGGGCCGTCGCAGAGCCACAGCGCATGCTGCGCGCGGGTGAGCGCGACGTAGAGCAGGCGCGCGTCCTCGGCCGCGGCTTCGGCCTGCTGCATCGAGCGCACCGCCGTGTCCGGACGCACGTGCAGCACGCGGCCTTCGCCGTCGTCGTAGTCGCACCAGTCGGTGGGGCGACCGCCATCGCCCACCGCCGCGAACGGCAGGAACACAAACGGGAATTCGAGGCCCTTGCTGCCGTGCACGGTGAGGATCTGCACGCGGCGCGCATCGGATTCCAGCCGCAGCTGCTGCTCGCGGTCGCTGCGGTCGGCGCCGGCGATGCGCGCGCGCAGCCAGTCGACCAGCGCCTGCGGGCCGAGCACGTGCTGCGCCGCTTCCTGCAGGGCTTCGCCGAGCTGGATGAAGTCCGACAGTCGACGCTCGCCGTCGGCCAGCTCGAGCAGGCGCGGCGCATTCTGCGCGCAGAGTTCCTCCACCAGCGCGAGCGGGCCCGCGCGCAGCCAGCGCTCGCGCCAGCTGAGCGCACGGCCGAGTTCGCGGGCGCGCGCGACGTCGTCGTGCAGCAAGGCATCGATGCGTGCGGCGTCCAGGCCCAGCAGCACGCTCGACAACGCGGCATGCAGGCGCCGCGGATCGGCCGGCGCGAGCAGCGCGTCGAAGACCGCCAGGAGTTCGACCGCCTGCTCGGTCTCGAACAGGCTGGTCGGCGCCGCGGTGACGGCGGGGATGCCGGCCTGCGCCAGCAGGCGCGCCAAGCGCAGCCCGTCGCGATGCTTGCGCACGAGCACGGCGATGTCGCCGGGCCCGAGCGCGCGCGTGCCGTCGCGGCCGTCGATCGTGAGGCGCCCGGCCGTGGCGAGCGCGAGGGTCTCGTGGATCGCCTGCGTGCAGGCCAGCGCGACGCCGTCCCGCGACTCGTCGGCACTGCACTCCTTGCCGTCCGCGCGCGGCGGCAGCCGGCGCAGGGTCAGCGCGGGTGCCGGAACGCCGTCGCGCAGGCAGGCATCGTCGGAACGTCGACCGCCGGGCGACACGTGACGGAAGCCGATGCCCGTCGCGCCGAAGGCGTCCTCGCCCGCGGCCTCGTACAGCGCATCGACGGCGCGCAGCAGGCACGGCCGCGAGCGGAAGTTTCGCGCCAGCACCGGGCCCGGCTGCGCGTGTTCGCGGGCACGCAGGTAGGTGTGGACGTCGCCGCCGCGGAAGCCGTAGATCGCCTGCTTCGGGTCGCCGATCAGCGCGAGGAAGCGGGCGGGACGCACCGCATCGTCGAGCGCCGGCAGCGCCTCGTCGCCGTCGTCGCCGAAGACGCGGCGGAAGATCGACCACTGCCGCGCATCCGTGTCTTGGAATTCGTCGACGAGCGCGGCGTGGTACTGGCGCCGCAGCTGCGCGACGAGCGCACGCGCATGCGGGCCGTCGAGCGCGCGGGCGACGCCGTCGATGAGGTCGTCGTAACTGCGCATGCCGCGCTGGCGCTTGAGCTTGGCCAGCCGCCGCGCGGCCTCGTCGCGCACGCGGTGCACGAGTGCGAGCTTGCGACGGTCGAGCCATTCCGCATGGCGGGCGAGCGCATCGAGCAGGGCCTGCGCGGCGTCGCACAGGGGCGACTGCGGACGCTGCGCGTCCTTGCCCTTGTTGGTGCAGGCGGCGAGCTTGGCCGTCGTCAGCAGTTCGAGCTTGCCGCGCGTCCACGACGGCGACGTGCCGCGCGACCAGTCGTGCAGGGCGTCCCAGAGCGTCGACAGGGCCTTCGCGTTGTAGCTGCGCTTGTTCAGCACGCCGGCCGCGAGCGCCGCCTCGACGTCACGTCGCGCGTCGACGCCGTGCAGGTACCAGGCCTCGCGCAGCGCCTGGGCGGCCTCGCGCACGTCCGCTGCGGGCGAGGGGCCCGCGTCCATCGGCGCCGGCAGCACGCGGGTCGCGCGCAGCAGGGGCTCAAGCGAACGCGCCAGCGCATCGGGCGAGGCCCACAGCTGCGCGAGCACGTCGGCGTCGCCCGCCTCGGCCGCGAGCGCGCGCCACAGGTCGTGCGCGACGGTTTCGCGCAGTTCGCGGTCGCTGCCGACCAGCCCGGCGCGGTCGAAGGACTCGCCGGTCTCCAGCGCATGGTCGGCGAGCACGCGCGTACAGAAACCGTGGATCGTGTGCACGGCCGCGGTGTCGAGCTCGCGCGCGGCACGCTGCAGGCGTCGGCGCAGTGCGACGGGATCTTCGACGCGCTGCTGGCGCTCGACCAGGCTGCGGCACAGGGCGACCTCGCCGTCCTCCACGAGCACGGCCCCCGAGGCCACGCGCGCGAGCAGCGCGAGGCGCTGGCGCAGCCGCTCGCGCAGTTCCTGGGTGGCGGCCTCGGTATAGGTGACGGCCAGCACCTGGCCCACGCGCAGCCCGCGCTCGACGATCAGGCGGGTGACGATCGTGGCGAGGGTGAACGTCTTGCCGGTGCCGGCGCTGGCCTCGATCAGGCGCGTGCCGGTGAGCGGCATCCCGAGGAACGCGTCGGCATCGTCGGCGTCGAGCGATGCGGGTGGCGGCAGGTCGACGATGCTCACGCGTCGATCTCCGCGCGCGCATGCAGCACCGCATCGAAAACGCGCCGGGCGAGCGCGCGGAACTGGCGTCCGGCGTCCTCGTCGACGAACGGATCGCGGCCGCGCAGGGCGAGCCGCACCGCGGGTTGCAGGCCTTCGGCGAAGCCACGCTCGGCGAACCACTTGTCGCGCGCGCGACCCCAGCCCTTCTCCTCGCCACCGTCGTACAGCAACCAGCCCGAGTAGGCGCCGAACGGCAGCGGCGCGAGCAGGCCGTCCTCCCGCAGCGCGAGCAGGCGGGCGAGCATGTCGCGCGCCTGCGCCGGCGGTACCGGGGCGCGTTCGATCGCATCGGCACGATCGTCGCGCAGCACGAACTGCACGAGCGGTACGCCGCGCCCGAGCGCACAGGCGACCAGCCAGTCGAGGCCGTGCGCGATCTGCGAGGGACCGTTCGGCACGTCGAAGCGCAGTCGCGCGAGCCCGTGCGGATGCAGGGCCGGAAGCCGCCCGTGCAGGCGGGTGACGCCGAGGTCGAGTTCGAAGCCGAGCGACTCGGCCTCGGCGTCGCCGCGCCAGCCGGTGAACAGCTCGGCGAACGGACGCACCGTCTCCACCGTGTCGTCGAGCACGCGCAGGCCGTACACGCCGCCGGGCAGCAGGCCCTGCGCGCGGAGTCGCCGCGCAAGCTGGTGCGTGCGGCCGGTGACCTGCGCATCGAACACGGCCGCACGCAGGCGGTCGTGCATGTGGCGCTCGAGCACGAGCGGCTCGACGTCGAGCACCGGGGCACCGACGTCGGGCAGGTGCAGCGTCAGGCGCTGGCGCAGGAAGGCGTCGGGCGGATTGCGCAGGAAGCGCGCGAGCTCGCCGAGCGAGACGTCGGGCACGCGCGGTTCGACGGGCGACAGCGCGAGGCCCATCCACGGCGCCAGTTCACGACGGCGCGGCAGCGCGATGCGCGCCGCGGCCTGCCAGTCGTCGCGATAGCTGAAGCGTCGCGGTTCAACGCCCTCGCCGTCGGCACCGAAGGCCTCGGCGCAGAACGGCTGCAACGGGTGGCGCACGACGAAGCCGTCGCGCGCGCGCTTCGGATCCGCGTGGTAGGCGGCCGCGACGTCGAGCAGCTCGTTGACGAGCACCGACGGCTCGCGCGTGCTGCCGTCGCGCGGGTCCATGCCGAGGTAGCTCACGTAGAAGGCATCGTTCGCGGACGCGAACAGCTGCAGGAACATGAAACGGTCGTCGTCGCGCAGCGAGCGGTCGCCGCGGCGCCGGTGCGGGCCGTCGAGCTCGCGCACGAGCTGGTTGATGCCGCCGCCGGGATCGCAGCGCGGGAATTCGCCGTCGCCCATGCCGAGGATGCAGATCGCGCGGAACGGCAGCAGGCGCATCGGCACCATGCGGCCGAAGCTGACGCCGCTGCCCATCAGCGGTGCGCGCGTGTCGGGCTCGGCCAGCTTCGCGTCGAAGTGCGCACGCACGATCTCGGGCTCGACCGGGCCGGTGAAGCGCGCGCGACGTGCCGCGTCGGCGAACTCGTCGATCAGCGTGCGCAGGCGGTCGAGGGCGCGTTCGTCGCGCGGATCGCGCGGACGCTCCGGCAGCACCGCGCCAAGCAGCGCGAGCAGGCGCTCGCGCCAGTGTTCGGCGGTCATCGCGTTGGACAGCACGCGCTCGTAGCGGGTGAGCACACGCACCAGGCCGATCAGCGTGTCGAGCGCGGCGAGGTCGCCGCCTTCGAGGTCGGGC